>JAYELL010000033.1:26801-76731 GCA_034717495.1 Chloroflexota bacterium
CCCAAACAACCCCCCCCCCCCGCGGCCCGGGGGGGGGCCCCCCCGCGGCTGTGTGTAGCCTCCGTTGGGATCAGCCGGGAAAGTGACAAGACGACGGCTGAAGCCTGGACTCCTTGTTCCGTTCCCCTACCTCTCTGAATCGAAGATCCAGGTAACCGCCCCAGCCAGGTCGTCGGCCACCGGGACCAACTCGTACCCCGCCGCCCGCAGCTGCACCAGTTGCGATTCTCCCCGGCCTGTGCGAACCATCACTGGCCTGCACCCGGCACGCAGGCCGGCTTCAATGTCGGTGACAGCATCTCCCACCAAAAAAGAGGCTCCCAGATCGATATCCATATCTTTTGCCGCCTGCAGCAGCATGCCCGGTCTCGGTTTGCGGCAGGTACAATCATCCTCGGGCCGGTGGGGACATGCATACACGGCGTCGATGCGCCCTCCCTCGGAGCGGATACGGGCCACGAGGGCATCGTTGATCGCGTTCATCTCTTCCATCGTCAGAATGCCCCGGCCTACCGGAGATTGATTGGTAATGACCACGATCGCCAGGTCGCTGGCAGCCAGGCGTTCCAATGCCGGGAAAACGCCCGGCAGGAATTCCACATCGGCCCAGGAGCGCACATAGTCGGCCCGGTTCTCGTTGATCACCCCATCCCGGTCCAGAAACACGGCACGTCGCCCGCCCCCATTGACCGTAGACCATTGACCACTGACAATCGACAATTTTTCACTCCTCGGGATATGCATCCTGGGCGCTGGCAAGCAATGCATCGCCGGAGGGCGGTTCCATGCGTATCCGCCTGCGCAGGGCGAAAAGCAAGCCGTGGCAGATCACGGAAAAAACATCCTCGACCTGTTCCATGCCGTGACTGGGCACCTGAATCGTCACATCACTCAGTTGCAGCAACCCACCTCCATCGAATCCGCATATACCGATTGTGGAGGCGCCTGCCTGGCGAGCCAGCCTGATCGTGTTCAGGACGTTGGCCGAGTTGCCACTGCCGCTGAAACCGATCACCAGGTCCCCCGGCTCGACGAAGTTGCGCAACTGTTCCGCCATGCCCGTTTCGTAGCCATCATCGTTGCTCCAGGCCATGAGCGCGGGCACATTATCGACCAGGGACATGGCGCGGAAGCGATGGCGGCCAGCCACGTTGGTTCCCTTGTTCAGGTCGCCGGCAAAGTGGGATGCGATGGCAGCGCTGCCACCGTTTCCGCAGACAAAGACACGAGCCTGCCGGCGCCAGGCATCCAGCAACTGTCCTGCTGCCGCATCGATCTGTTCAGCAGAAAGCTCGTCAAGCAACAGCGACACATCCCGTAGATAGGTGTTGATCCAGTTTATCGAGTCCATAGGGTTCTTTCGAGTAGTGAGGTCCCGGGAGAATCAGCGGTCCGGCATCTGCGCCTTGCCTCGTTCGAGGCGCAATACGCGCTGCGCTGTCTGAAGAAGGATCTGCAGATCAAGCCAGATCGTCCAATTGCGAATGTAGTACATGGTTAAGCGCATCTCGTCGGCCAGGGTGCGTTTTTCGCCTACAGCCCAGGGGCCTGTGATCCCCGGCTTGACAGTGAGCAGATTGGGCAGCCAGGTTGAATGCACGTCTGCCTGTCCAACCGATACCGTTCTGGGCCCAACCAGACTCATCTCGCCCCGCAGGATATTGATCAGCTGAGGCATTTTGTCAAGGCCGGTATTGAACAGGAATCGCTGCAGACCAGAGACCTGTGTGGCTGCTGCAACGCCGGACGCCATATCCCTCTCGCTTTCAACGGTCCCAATCAACGGATGGGCAAACAGGGGTCGCGGCGTGTGCCCCAAGCCGGTGTGGAACTTCCAGGTCGTGAACGTGCCACCGCCCGACGCCAATACCCGATGCCGCTCCAACGCGGGACCCTTTTTATTCCACCTGAGCGCCACGCCAATCAAGCCCATGAGCGGCAATGCTATCACCAGGTTGAGCGCTGCCAGACCGTAATCGAGGCCGGACTTCAACAGCGCATCGAAGCCTGTGATGCGTTGCCGGTTGACCAATAATAGTGGCACGTGGGCCTCGTGGGTCACCTGGACGCCCGTCGTGAGGATCTCGTAAAATCCGGGCGACAGCCTGATCTCGAAAGGTACCTCATCGCCAGCCAGACTGGCATCCTGCATAATCTCCTGGAACGTTTCCCAGGCCACGGCATTGCTGACAACGACGACCTCGGCAACATCGTACTGGGCAGCCACATCCTGAAGGCGGTCGGGGCCACCGAGTACCCGAAGCGAGCAATCGTCCTGCGGCCCGCTCTCCGTCAGTTTTACCATGGCACCGGCTGGCAGGAAGTCATCGATGAAACCGACGATCTCAACGCCGGCTGACGAGGCCGCCCGAAACTGGCGGGCGATGGCCATGCCCTGCTCATTGGCACCAACGATCAACGTACGCGTGCGCAGGTGCCCCTGGCGGCGCAGCCAGTAGATAATTTGGCGGAACAGAAAACGGCCTGCACCGACGAAAAGAACGCCAAAGAACCATAACAAGATCAGCCAACCCCGGCTGAGGGTAGCAATCCGCACCCAGTATCCGAGCATGATGACCGCCACAATGGCATACATGCCCGATTTGGCGATGTCGATGTAAACATCGAGGCCACCAAGCACGGTGCGCACGTCGTAGAGATTGTTGGCGGCAAAGATCACCAGCCAGATGGGCACAATCAGAAGGCTGACGCGAAGATAGATGGCGAACTCCTCGAAAGCCCGCTCCGGCAACAGGCCACTGCCGATGCGCAACCAATAGGCTGCCAGCAGTGCCAGCGCAACCGCTATGCCATCGATGACGACCAAAGCGACCTTTATCCGCCGCTTGCTTTTTTCGGTCATCCGGGCACCTCGCCCAACAATTGGGAATTGACGATCAGGTTTGACGCCGCAGCCGGCCGGTCGACGGCCTCGCGAATCAATCCGGGCCGGTGCCCATGCGGCGCAGTGCGGGAAATGGTGAGGCCGGCGTTCATCAGCACGCGCGCACCGGTGTTGTCGAAGCGAAAATCCATGCGGCGCAGGCCCAGTTTCTCCAGAGCCTGGGTGACAGCCAATTGGTATTCCGGTTCGCAATAGAGCATCAGGAATCCGCCGCCGCCAGCCCCGGTGATCTTGCCGCCAATTGCGCCCAAGGACCGGGCCGCATCGTAGCTCTCATCGATCAGCGCGTTGCTGATTCCGGGAGCGAAACGTTTTTTGTGCATCCAGTTTTCGTGAAGAAGTTGGCCAAAGGCAGTCAAGTCGTCTCGTAGCAAACTCTCTTTCACATCGGCCACCATGCCCTTGACACGATGAAGTGCTTCCACCGTTTTTGAACCGGTCTTGTGACTGGCATCGGTCTGCTTTTTCAGGATATCCGCCGAGTTGCGCGAGCTGCCCGTGAAAAAGAGCATGAGATTGTCCTGAAGTCGCTGGCGGGTATCCAGGGTGACATCGAGCGGAGTGACAGTTGTCCCATACCTGGTGAAAACAATCTCGTTGAGCCCGCCAAATGCCGCGGCGTACTGATCCTGCCTGCCAATGGGCATGCCCATCTTTTCGATTTCCATCTCACAGGCCAGTTCCGCCAGTTCCGGTTTTTTTAGATGCTCTCCCGAGGCGATGCTCAAGGCCTTGATAATAGCCACCGTCACCGTGCTGGATGAGCCCAGGCCAGTGCCGGGCGGGATCTCAGAAGCCAGGAACATCGATAAGCCCCGGTCGATGCCAAAGTGGTGCAGGATCGTTCTTGGCAACGCCAATATTCCATCGTCCGCCCGTTCGCCACCCAGAGAGTCCTGGCGAAAGAAGGTGCTGTAATCGGAGGATGCAACCTGCAGGGAATCGCCATCGTAGACCCGCAGGATCGCGTAAAAGTATTTGTCGATGGTCGTGTTAATTACAATACCATCATGTTGATTGAAATAGGCCGGCAGGTCTGTGCCTCCTCCGGCCAAACTGATGCGCACGGGCGCTCGGGCAATTAACATTGAACTATCTCACAGATCGGCTTTCATTTCGACAACATCGTTACAGATCGACGAGCAAGCCGGCGTGCCTGGAATCCAAGTCGTTGGCTACGGCTCATCTCTCTGGTTCCAATACCAAGACTGCCCTCTGGCGGCGGAAACATTCGAAACCGAAACTCCTGCCACATGGCTGCAGGTCGATCCAACAGCAACACTTCGATCATTGCCAGCCGCGTCCAGCCTTCCTTGTCATCCATCTCCGGCACAGCCAGCATATCTTCCGGCAGGATGGTCGACAAAACGCGCCGGCGAAGCAACGATGGACAGGTTGCGTCGAGCACGCCTGGCGGGACGGGCGAGTCCAGCAGGTCACTGGAAAGCGACAGGGCAGCATACAACAGCGTGCTTATGCCAGCAGATTGGGAACTGGCCACGATATACTCCCAGTCCAGCAGGGTGTCAAAGCGGCGAATCAACTCAGCCGCATCGCACAGCCACCGCAGCCCGACGAACCTGTGCTTACGCAGGTGCATGGCCTGGTGCAGCAACATATCCTCGGGCGAGAACCTGGTGGCCGGAGTCCCTTCGATTGCAAAGATCTCCGAGCGCCGCCGCAACAATGCATAATCGAGCGGAATCAGCCCACGAGGCGACAGAGCCCAATGCACCTCCACGGCCAACGGTTGCTCGGTCAGCAAACGACCATGTAAGTTCAGGGCGTAGCCATTGGCCAGATGAAAATCGACGAAATCCTTTTCAGGATCAAGGAACCCGAGGGACTGCATCACGCGACATGCATCCTCCAGGTCACGCTTTTCGACAAGCAAGTCGATATCGATGGAGGGGCGCAAGGTGAAGTCACCGTATACCATATCGGCCAGAGCAATGCCCTTGAGGTAAACGGGGTGGATTCCTGCTTCTTCCAGCCTATTCAGCACCAGCACGGCCTGTCTGGCCTGCACCATCATATCGAAGGAAATCTGGCGGGCGCCATCGGTGATCCGTTGCCGCGGCTTTTCGGGAACTGCTTCGACCAGGTCCAGCGTTGCCAGATTGTGTCGCACGAGACCGGTCACTTCGTGCAGTTCTGCCAGCCTGGCCAATGAAGTCCAGTCCACCGGCCCCTGAACCAGAGCGCGGATACGGCGGGTCTCATCGGAGGTCAGTACCGTCCTGCACAGCAACAATAGTAGCTCCGAGGTCGCCGCCCCGGACGTCCTGTCGATCTCGGATGCGGATGATGTGTGTGAAGGATACATAAGCATCAGGCCCATCGAGCTGGCAAGAACCGCTTTCCTCTACCAGCCGGATCAGGCACCGGCGATACGAACAGTCCCTAACTGCTTCATAACCTCTTCAGCCCCCGCATAGTAATCTCCGAGACCAGGCTGCTGCCAGGCCCAGGCCGCATACTCGGCAATAATCTCACCTAGCGAGGTTTCTGGTTCCCAACCCAGAGCGCGCAGTCTGCTGATATCGGAGACGATATGCCGCGTGTCGCCAAATCGGTATTCACCGGGCACTTCTGGATGCAAGTCCACATCAAGCACATCGGCAACCAGTCCTCCGTATTCTAGCACGGTCACCGGGTGTGCGCCACCTACGTTGAATACCTGGCCGTCAGCCCGCTCATCCTCCAGAACCAGAACGTTGGCCCGGGCCACATCGCCCACGTAGACATAGTCGCGCAACTGGCCACCATCCTCGTAGGCGACCGGCCGTTGCCCCGCCAGCATCCGAGTGACGAATATGCGGCAGATACCGGAGTAGGCATTGCGAAAGCTCTGGCGGGGACCCTGAGTGATCGAGTAACGCATGGCCGCCGAAGCAATGCCATAGCGCCCTCCCAGGTTGATGGCGATCATCTCCTGGGTGTACTTCGACATGGCATATTGGTTGTGGGGCCTGACAACAGCTTCATCTGTCAGAGAATGACTCATCGGGCCACCGCAGACGGGACAGCTTACCTCCCACCTGGAGGCCATCAGTTGCTCCTCCGGACGCAGCAACGGATATTGTATGCCGTGGTCAGCACATTGATACTTGCCCTCGCCATACACTGCCTGGCTGCTGGCAACGACAACCTTCTCGATCGGCAGGCGCTCCGCCACGATGAGTTCGTAGATCAACGCCGTACCGGTGGCATTGATATCGAAGAACTTGCTGAAGTCTGTCAGGTAATCCTGGTAGGCTGCGAGATGAAGCACCCAATCGATGCCTTCCAGGGCCCGGCGCACCACCTCCCGATCCCGCACATCCCCATGGATGAATTCCACGTCGGCCGGAAGATAGTCCGGCACCTGGCCAGGGATGTGCACCGGTGGCATGAGCGCGTCCAGCACCCGCACAGTGTAACCCTTTTCCAGCAGCAGGTCGACTGTGTGGGAGCCGATGAAACCGGCTCCACCGGTAACCAGTATCTTCGTCATAACAACCTTTCGTCCTGCCTAACCAGCACCCTTTCCGATCAACATCACAAAGGGCGTTTTGATCATGATCCGGAGGTCCAGCCAGATCGAACGGCGCCTGATATAATCGAGGTCGATCTCGACCATCTCGCTGAAACCAACCTGACTGCGCGCCGTGACCTGATAAAGCCCGGTGATGCCTGGTGTCACACTCAGGCGCTGCCTGGCCCAGTCGTCATAGTGTTCGTACTCGTAAGGCACCGGCGGCCGGGGACCTACCAGGCTGATTTGGCCCATCAGCACGTTCAACATCTGGGGCACTTCGTCGATACTCAACTTGCGCAGCCAGCGTCCGATCGAAGTTACCCGTGGATCGTTGACAACCTTGAAGATCCGCTGGCCACTTTCATCCTCCCCGAAGGCTGCATCGCTTTTTACGAACTGCTCCAGCCATTCCTTGTGAGCCGTGTTGTCGCTGTCGGCAGCCATGGTGCGAAACTTGTAGTAGCGAAAAGGCACGCCTCCTTTTCCAACTACGGTACCGCTATAGAACACTGGCCCCTTGGACGTGAACTTTATCATCAGACCAATCAGCAGCCAAATCGGACTGCCCAGGAAGAGAACCAGGAGGGAAAGCCAGACATCAACCGCGCGTTTTATGGGTCTATACCCGGGCGGTGCGTTTTGGTCCGCCCATTCGGCACTAATCAGTTGTGTTGTGTCAGTCGTCGCTTCCATTTTAGCAGTACCCGGCATCACGGGAGAACTTGTCACCTGCTCCAGCTCAACACCCTGTAATAAAACGCCTCCAGTTTCTCCGTCAAGACGCGCCAGTCGAATTCCTCCTCCGCTGTTCGGCGGGCATTTTCACCCATTTCCCGGCAGTTCTCGGGATCTGCCAGCAGGTCAAGAACCGCCCCGGCAAACTGTTGGGGATCGTCATTGCCTGCCAGCACGCCAGGGCGGCGCCGTTGCCAGAGATCCTCCAATACATCAAGCCGGGTACTCACGGTGGGCCGGCCGGAGGAAAGATAATCGTTGGCCTTGCTGGGCCAGATTCCATTGTTGGCTACCGTGTCCAGCAGGGGCAGAAGCAGCAGATTGCTCGCGCTGAGATAGGCTGAAACCTGCTCGTACTTGATCCATCCCGTCTCGATCAAATAGTCCCCGGCGCCACGTTGCCAGGCCGGAGCCAGATCAACCTTGTGATTGCCGATCAGCAACACCTTGATATCCTGACCACTTCGCCGGCGGATAGCTTCCATGATATCCAGTAGAAAGGGCAGGTTTTTGTGGCGCAACACCCCAAGATATCCCAGATAAATGCCATCCTTGCTCAAACCGACCTGGCGACGGGCCTCGAGCATGTCCATGGGAACGATTCCCTCCAGGTCGCAGCCCTGGGCCAGTTCGATGATGCGATCATGAGGAACCCCTTTTTGCAGCGCTCGCTCGTAGAGAGGTTGGCCCAGTGCAGTTGCGCCATCTGGATAGCCTCGAAAGGCCTCCTCGAAAAAGGTCTCCACCGGCGCCATCGCCGTCCGCACCACCGGATTGGATCGTTCGCTGTTGGTGCCGCCCCTGCCCCACCAGTCGCACCAGTCCAACACCATGGGCATTTTCCGGGCTCGCTGGGCGTAAATGGCAGGCAAAACAACGGCAGGCCGGCTGTCGAAGCCATGCACCATATCCCACCGGTCGCCCCGAATGAAGTTCATGCGGTTAAGGCTGTTCCAGGGATCCCAGCCTGAGCGACCCATGCCCCACAGCATATCGGGGCCTTCCACCATCCGCAGGCCACCGTCGACGACCTTCTCCTGGAATCCGCGCCGGGCGTCCGGTGAGATCGTGAGCAGGGTAACCTCATGGCCGCGGCGGGCCAGATGGCGAGCAAAATGATAGGTTCGGAAAAAGGTACCGCCACCTTTCCAGACAACATTGTGGTTCAGGATCAGGATGCGCAGGGGATCGGTCATTGAAGATAGCCCAACCCTTCCAATTGGCGCCGGGTCTCATCATCCAAACCAAGACCCGCTGCCTGCTGATCGCTGATCCGGGCATAGGCATGGCATTGCTCCAACCAGTCAGCGAGCAGACCGCGCATACCATCCGCAACCTCCGGAAAGCCCCCGATGACATTGTGTTGTTCCCCGGGATCAGCCTTAAGATCGAAGAGCATTTCCCGATCGGCCATCTGTCGGCGCATATAGAACATAGGATTGCGCACCAGTTTTTTGACCATTTCGGGATTGGTGAGGTGTTGCCAGTATCCCTGCATTCGCCGCTGCCAACCTGTAGTTTGCGAACCATGCTGCTCGCCATCAAGGGCAGCCGGCGGTGCAACCTTCAGGTACTTCCATCTCTCCGTACGTACGGCCAGAAGCCGGTTGTTGGCAATGGAGGACTGAGTCTCGGCATAGACGGCTCGATCCGACTCTGACACGCCTTCCAATACCGGCAGCAAGCTTTTCCCCTGCATTTCGCTCGCTTCCTCTGCCATGCCCAGGACATCCAGGATCGTCGGTGCAATATCGGTCAACTGCACCAATGCACCGCAGGACTTCCTGACGTCGGCAGGCACCCTCTTTTTTCCTCGAGGCATCTTGATCAGCAACGGCACGTGCATTACCTCATCGTAGGCCAGATGCCCATGTACGAAATCGCCGTGTTCCCCGAAGGCCTCACCATGGTCACCTGCCACAACGATCAACGTATCGTCGAACACCTCCAGTTCCCTCAAGCGCTGCAACAACAGCCCGAATTGGGTGTCAGTGTAAGCGATCTCGCCATCGTAAAGGTCCAGGAGACGCTGAACGTCCGCCTGATTGCGCACCTGGCGCACGCTTTCTGCGCTGCCATCGATCCGGCCACCATATCCTGGATCCGACCATCGATCGAAACCGGACGGCGGGTAATAGGGATCGTGCGGGTCCAGGGCCCAGAGAAACAGAAACCAGGGTTTTTCCTGACCGGTTGCCCCGTCCAGCCAGGTGAAGGCATGCTCGTTGACATCCTCGGCCAAAGGCAATACGACCGTCGTGTCCTGCTCGAAGTAAAGCTTCCAGGCGCCGGTATTGCTGACCTCGCGCCGGGCCACCAGGGATGGATCCTTGTAGAGATCGTTGAAATGATCAAAACCGATGGCAAAGCCCAGCGATGAGGAGACATTGCCAATGGTGCTCACGGCCGCCGTCTGGTAACCGGCTGCCTGCAGCAGTTCCGGCAGGCGTGGCACAGCCTTCAAAAACAGGTCACTGCGGGTGCGAACCCCATGGGCCGGCGGATAGCACCCACTGAGAATCGAGGCCGCTATTGGCTTGGTCCAGGTACTGGGAGCGAAGGCACGAGAGAAGCGCACGGTCTCCGATTCGGCCGCCAGACGGTCGATGTTCGGCGAAGTCTCCCTTCCATAGCCATGGCATCCCAGATGGTCGGCGCGCAGGGCGTCGACGATGTAGACCAGAACGTTGATCATCCAGATACAGACCTGTAGAGCTCCAATAATCGTTCCACGTAGATAGAGATGTCGTATTCCGCTAGTGCCTGCCTGCGGTTTTGGTTTCCCATGCGATCGCGGAGATCGGGATCGTCCAGCAATGCAGTGATCGCACCGGCCAGGGCTGTCACATCCCCTGGTGGCACCAACAGGCCATTGCGCGGCTCCTCAAAAATGTCAGGAATGCCGCCCACAGGCGTTGTTACTACCGGAAGGCCGGCAGCCATGGCTTCCAGCACGGCGATCGGAAGACCCTCGGCAAAGGAGGGAAGCACCAGTAAGCTCGATTCCTGCAGCAGTTTCAGCTTGTCATCGCCGCGCACAAAGCCGGGAAAGACCACCGCCTCTGGAAAGGCAACTGCCTCTCGCAGCAGGTCGGGTGGCGGTTCGCCGCCGCAAATAACCACCTTCACGCCCGGATGGGCCGCGGCAACCTGGGGCACGGCGGCTATCAGGTCCCGCACACCCTTGCGCCGGGAGAAATCGCCCAGAAAGAGTACCTGGTTGGGCAATCGGGTTTCGGGATTATCCGGTGGCCTGATCAGCTGGCAATCCACCGGGTTTGATAGCATCACTACCCGCTGTACGAACCCGGGCCCGGCATCCGCAATCTCAACCAAAACAGGCTGCCAGCCGGGCGAAAGCACAATGACCCTGGTCGCGCTGCGCAACGTCCAACGGACAAGACGCCTGCTGACGGCGCTACCGCCGTCGAAAAACGACGTCGCGGCACTTGCATCCCCTGGCAAATGCCAGTGAAACAGTACCGGCACACCTGACCAGCTCCCCAGAGCCAGATAAAGCGCGTGGCGATAGAAGCTGGTGCCGTCTCCGACATGCAGATGCATGACGTCCACGGACCGTCCCAGCAGATCGGCGGCCGTCTGCCACAGCGTCGCGCCGAAACGCCGTAGCTTGGCGATGGAACCGTGGCGAGTGCCTTCAGCCAGGTAGGTCAAGCAACAGCCTTCAGAGAGGCTCGAGTCCAGAATGGTTCCGGTCACGGCAGAGATTCCGCCGTAGATCCTTGGCACAGGGCCAATCATCAAGACTCGAAGTCCGGTCTCCGAAACCAGGGGCATGGGGTTTGTCAATTCAACCTGGCCGGACGAGCGAGACAGGTCACGCGATTTGATAAGGTCGAAGGTGTTAAAAACCCATGGGCCCAGCTCATGGATCGCCAGTCAAGCTGCCGGGCGCCGGGTCCTGGTCCTCAGGAAGCATGTATCTATCGATTGCCATGACAAGCCCGGCCATGATCCAGAAATAGACCGCTACCGTGGGCTGGGAAAAGACGTTGTCTCCCATGGCACCGACAAACATGCCGACAGTGCTGATCAAAAAGGCAAGGCCCAACAGCCGAAGCATTCGATCGGGCGCTTTCCGGTAGACGCGGAACCCCACGATGACCAGCACAACGAGGGTAGCAATGAAGGCCAGCGTACCGATCAGGCCCACATCCAGCATGAAGCCAAGAATCTCGTTGTGGGGACGGTTGCCAACCAGAAACTTCTCCCGCCGCCAATAAAGGCCTCCGGACGCGGGCCCCGCCTGAAGAATGTAGTAATTCTCGAAGGCTTTCATGCCCAGCCCACCCAGAAGGCTCAACGGATTGCTGGTGATCCATTCGGTTGCGAAACGCCAAACATCGAGGCGACCGAAAAGGGTACTATCACTTTCGGAAACCTGGGTAACGCGGTTGAGCAGAGGCGCAAATGCGACCAACGCCACACCCGCAACCAACGGAATGGAAAAGAGCAATTGGCGGAAGCGAGCCTTTTTCTCCAACAAACCCAGAACAAGAAGGGAAGCCACCATGGCAATCCATGCACCGCGAATAAACGTCAAAACCAGGGCCACGACAGCAGCCAGCATCAACGCAAATAGCAGCGGCCGGCTGAACCACCATGAAACGTCCGAGCAGTCACCCAACTGATCGGTGTCCTCGCCTCGCTCGGCAAGGAAAAGAACCAGCAGCAACGGGATGATCAACACCAGATAGTACGCCAGTGTGAAAGGCCCGCCTGCCAGACCATAGATACGGTTAAAGACCGCGCCCGCCCAGATGATTTGACCTCCGCCGGTTGCCGCCTGAAAAAAGCCGATCAAAATGGGTATTAGCGCCGAAACCACCAGGGCCAAAACCATTCGTCTGACCTGCACCCGGGTACGGATCGTGTCGACAATCAACCAGACCAGCGCGTAATAGCCAACAAAGCGAAAAATGCCCTTGATAGATTCCAGTTTCACCGGGGTCCAGATCAAAGTCACGATGGGCACCGCAAGAAAGATCAGATAGGGCACCGAAATGGGCAGTCCACCCACGGGCTTGCGATCAATCAGAATCCGGAGTAAGGTTCCGACGAGCAGCAAGGACATCAGCACGATGTCCGGGCTCAGGCGTACCCCGCCAAACGAGATATCGACGCTGTTCAGGTTGACGGCAAACAGGGTGTAGAAGATCAGTGCCCATTCAGGCCGCATGACAACAGCGGCGATCCAGATGATCCCTGCGGCGGCAGCCAGCAAAAATAGGGCCAGCCTGGGGGATTGGAAATAACCCAGAAACAGGCCAATCATGACCGCGCCAGCCAATCCTGCCGGTATCAACAACCAGGCGGGATGGAAACGAAAGCTGCGGGGGCCTGCTGAGCGACCAATTTGAGCGTTGAACACTGGATGATCCGTCCCGCTATTCTCGCAAATAACCGAGGCCGGCCAATTGCTCGCGGATGGCTGCCTCTTCATCTGCCGACAACTGTACCCCGTCCGCGGCGGGTTGCGTCTCGTATTCCTCGAAAGCCACCGGCTTTCGTGCATCCGGCGAGAAGAGGTCTATGAGAACGTTGCCGTCCATGGCGGGTGAGATTGGCAAGCCCATCGAGTACAGAATGGTGGGCGCCATGTCGACAATGTTCGCTCCTTCCAGCCACTCTCCCTGGCGGACTCCCGGTCCTGCTGCCACGAACAACCCGGTGGGGTGGTGGCTCGCGCTGTACTCGCTGAGCTGATCCATCGGCATGGGCGTTACCAGGGGTCCATCGATCGCAGCACCGCCGGTGTAGTCGGCGGTCAACTCAACCAGTATATCCGGAATATCGTCCAGGTAGGGTCCTTCAAAGAGTTCCTCGCGCCGGGATGCCCTGGCAACGATCGGGACGCCGGTATCGGGATCGGTCAGCTCCGCCAACATCTCGACCAGGTGCTCACAGAGGCGCTCGTATTCATCGCCAGGCGACACAATGCCCTCGGATTGTCTCCCTACCATGTTGACGACAATCCCCTCGACGGAGGGGAATATCTTGAACCGGTACACCTGGGTTTCCGACCAGTCGACATTGCTGAGATTCATATGCCTGGCAAACAGGTTGGCCCGCATCCCGGCAGGCATCCGGTGCCGCAGCCTTTCGCGCCATTGGGTGGGCAGGTTACGGCGCAATCCGCTAACCATCCTGTTGAACCGACGCGATTTACCGGAGGTGCCAGCTCGCCTGCGAAGCAGCCCCTGTCCGGCCAACCACGCGTTCAAATGTACTTGCCGGTGGGGATAGGGTCCCATGCCATGGTCCGACATCACGAAAATGGTTGTCTCGCCCGGTTCGGGGATGGCTTCGAGCAACCGGCCGATTTCCCGATCTGCCACCTCATATTGGTGATTGATGACCTGGCCGAACTGTTGCGCCCCTTTTGCATCGTAGGCGGGATAATCGGGGTCGGCATATTTCCAGAACAGATGCGGGATGTTATCGGTACTGTTCCATACGATCAGGAAGAGGTCGAATTCCTGTTCATTTAGGGCATCAAGCGAAATATCGGTATACTTCTGCACCCAATAATCGGCAGCTCTGGCCGTTTCCTCCGGGGACAACGAGAAGTTGAAATTATCAGGCATCTCGTCCCAACGCCCCAAGTCCCGCGCCATCGATTCAGGATACACCTGAGGCGCCGGGCCGAACGGCCTGGGAAAGCCGCTGACCAGGAAGCCGTTGACCGCAAAGGGCGGATAGGTCATCGGCACCCCGACAGATCCGACCCGTCCACCTCGCTGGCTCACCAGTTCAGGAAGACTTCGCCCCTGATAGTCGCCACTGGTGGCAAACTCGTCCCGGTAGCCGCCATAGGTACTCAGGTCGAACTTTCGAAACTGGTAGACCCCGTGTCGGCCTGGGTTCTGTCCGGTCAGAAAGGTCACCCAGGCAGCGGCCGAGATCGGAGGCACGGTAGACGCCAGCGGACCTGCCGTGCCCCGGGCAACCAATCGGGCCAGATTGGGCATGCAACCCGTTTCCATCAGGGGTCGGGCGATATCCCAGGTCGCACCGTCGAGACCGATGACAATGACCGGGGAAAGGGGTACAACTGTCGGCTTCTGCATAGCCGCGGAATTGTACCACGCAGCCAATGATGTGCCAAGAACATGGTTGTACCGTCGGGGCATCCCCAATAAAGAAGCCAGCGAAAAGGTTGTGATGTCCACAAGGGTTGCTCGACCTGCCAACCCCTATCTTTGACCCGCTCCAGCTTCTGCGGTATGATCAACCTCGATGAGTTCACCGAAGGTCTGCGTGATCAGCCTTCCTCTGTCCGGTCTAACGGGAAGGTCGAAATGAACCGCAGATCAACGCTGATATACGCTGATCAGACACCAGAAAAGAAAAGAGAGGATCAGCGACCATCTGCGCCGAAGGTCTGCGTGATCGGCGTTTCTCTGGCTTGTCCAGGTTAGTACCTACCAACTACCATGAAAAACGAGCACAACTCGGACCCAACCGTCGATCTCTTCTACAGCGAAAGTGGCGTCGGACAGCCGCTGGTCCTGCTCCATGGCCTGGGCGGCACCGGCAATGACTGGGAACTCCAATTGCCTGCTTTTGCACCCAGATACCGGTCCCTCTCTGTCGACTTGAGAGGCCACGGTCGCTCGCCCAAGCCCAAGGGCCCCTACCACATAACCCAGTTTGCCGGCGACGTGGTCAAGCTGTTAAAGAACGTTGACGCCTATCCTGCCCATGTGTTGGGTCTTTCCCTGGGAGGTGCCGTCGCTCAACAGTTGGCTATCGATTATCCAGACGCGGTGCGCAGCCTGGTCCTGGTCAATACCCTGCCTCGCTTCGTATCATCGCAATGGCGCTACCGTTTGATGGGTGCCCGTCGCTTCGCCAACCTCTATTTCCAGGGCATGGACAAGGTGGCCGAAGATGTGGCTGAACGATTGTTTCCAATGCTGGAACAGGCACCCTTGCGAACGGAGGCTATTTCCAGA
Organism: Chloroflexota bacterium; assembly: GCA_034717495.1. Classification (NCBI taxonomy): domain Bacteria; kingdom Bacillati; phylum Chloroflexota; species Chloroflexota bacterium. Next base: position 41,941 of record JAYELL010000033.1, read on the forward strand.
CTGGCCACCAATGATATGTCGGCCTATCGAGCGAGCATCTGGGCGGTCGCCCGCTTCGATGTCACCTTGTTATTGGACTTGATTGACTGCCCCGCGCTGGTGGTTGCCGGCGACCGGGACATCACAATACCCCTGGAACCAAAGGTTGCCCTGGCCGACAGCCTGCCAAACGCCAAATTCACCATGGTCTATGACTCTGGGCACGCGACACCTATTGACCAGCCCGAAGTATTTAATCAGGCTGTGTTGGATTTCCTGGAGTCGACAGGTGCCGGCGGTTGAACCTGGACCAGAGTTCGCCGACATGCCAGAAGCCCCGGTGATAGCCGGGGCTTCTTCGTTTAGCAGGCGGGTAATCTAGGGCATCTAGTGGATTACTTCGTCGTCCAATAATAGCATCAACTGGTCGAGCGTGAACATCGGAAAAAACTCCAATAACTCTTCCAGTGGATAGCCCTGAGCCAATAGATTTAGAACTAACTCACGAGGTAAATCGTTGTTGCTCTTATCATCTGGCTCGTATGACACCCGCTCCAAGCGGGCATGACGTCGATCCAAAGTACAGGGCCCTCCAATTTTTAGGTTGAGTTAGTATAGCATACCCAATTCCCACCAGCAAACTTATGGTAGAGCATGATTCGGTTTGACAATCCGATGGGCGTATGGTAGCGTGGGCACCCGTATTTCTACCCAAAAAATCACGCCCGAGGTATGCCATGATTCGAGTTGCCACAGCATTGTTTTTTGCCTTTCTTCTGATCATCCAACCCCTCTCAGCGTTGGCTGCGCCAACACCCCAAGAGGGCCAGCCAGAGCGTTATTATGTCGATATCGACTACAACACGCCATCGCAAGCAGCGACTCTTGCCCGACTACTTCCCCACTGGGACGAGGCTCTGGAGGCTGGTTCCACTCGATTGGTCTTGACTCAAGCCGAAATCAATCTGGTGCGCCAGCAGGGATATGAGGTGAATATCCTGGGACCTGCACCCCGAAGTCCAGAGGGCTGGCCCGCTTGTTACAATCGCCTTGACAGTTTGTTTGCCTGGCTTCAAAACTTCGCGGCAACCCACCCAACCCTGGTCGACCTGGTTGACTACGGCGACAGTTGGTGCAAGACCCAGGGCGGCTGCACCACTACCGGCGGGCAATGGATACCCGGTGATGACCTTTGGGTGGCGCGCATAACCAATGAACTGGCCACCGGCCCCAAGCAAGGCCGGCTTTTCGTCGACGCCGGCATGCACGCCCGCGAGATACCGACCCCGGAATTGGCCAGGGCTTTCATCGAACTGCTGGTCGATGGCTACGGCACCGACCCTGATATCACCTGGATGCTCGATCAACGGGAGATTTACGTGGTTCTATCGGTCAACCCCGATGGACGCCGCCTGGTCGAGATGGGTGTGGGTACCGAACCTCCCTTTACCGGCAACCCCTGGTATTGGCGCAAGACAGGCAACAACAGCTATCCCGATTCCAGTACCTGCAGTTGGCCGCCCACCTCAAGCAACCACTATGGCACCGATCCCAACCGAAACCATGTTTTCAAATGGGATGAGCCCGGGCATAGCGACTATGTGTGCGCTCAAACCTATCGTGGTCCTGGTCCTGCCTCCGAACCGGAGATCGACGCCTATGAAACCTTCGTGCGTTCCATCATTCCTGACCAGCGCGGCGAAGGCGATAACGACCCGGCTCCGCCCGATACCACCGGATTCCTGATCAACCTGCACAACGTGGTGAGCGGGGGTATCATCCTGGTTCCCTGGGGCTGGACCACGGCGCCAGGACCCAACAACAGTCAATTGGAAACCATTGCAGCCAAGATGGGCACCTACAACGGCTATGGTTGGAGCCATTCCCTCTATGCCGTCAGTGGCAACACCCGCGATTGGGGCTACGGTGAACTGGGCATCCCCTCTTACACCATCGAGCTCGACGGCAACGACTTTTTCACCTCCTGTTCGCTGCTCCCCGGAATCATCGACAACATGCTGCCCCTCTTGACCTACGCAGCCAGCATTTCGGACCTTCCCTACCAGCGGGTCTACGGTCCAGACGCCCGCAACATGGCCGTCAGTCCGGGTCTGGTCACCAGCGGAGAGACCTTTGATCTTTCATCCGAGATCAACGACAGTCAGAACGGCAACCAGCCTGTGGCGGCAGCCGAGTATTACCTGGTGCCCCAGGGGGCAGGAGTGCCAGGGGCGCCAGGCAGTGGTATGCCAATGTCCCCAACGGATGGCAGCTTCAATTCCCCGGTCGAATACGCCGGGGCCGTCGTCGATACCGCAGGCCTGGGGCGCGGGCACTACCTTGCTCTGGTGCGCGGCCTGGACAGCGGCGGCAACTGGGGGCCCCTTTCTGCTCAGCGGATCAGGGTTGAGTGTTTCTTCGCCGATATGGATTGCAGTGGGCTGGTGGATGTCAACGATGTAATCCTCACCGCGAACGCCGTACAACGCGCCTGGACCCAGGGATTCTTCAGCGACATCTTCGACATCAACCATGCAGGCAGTGGCGACGGCGTCCTGGACATTGTCGACATTCAAACGGTAGCAGCCCTGTTTGGATCCCCTGCTCCGTGACCCAAGACCTCAGCCAGCGTCACATCTTTAGATTTTGGATTCCCCTGGCTGCCATGTGGGTCCTGATGGCCCTGGAGCAGCCATTTCTTGGCGCGGTCATTGCCCGGCTGGATGATCCAAAACTCAACCTGGCCGCCTATGGCTTGACCTTCTCCCTGGCTCTCCTGGTGGAAAGTCCTGTCATCATGTTTCTGACAATGGGTACCGCCCTCGCCCGGGATCGTCAATCCTACCGGCTGTTGATGCAGTTCACCCATTTCATGGCATGGAGCCTGACGGCATTACACCTGTTGATCGGACTGACACCCATCTACGGCATGATCGTTGGGGGGCTGGTAGGCGCGCCGGCCGAGGTTGTCGAACCCAGCCGCACTGCGTTTCTGTTCATGACCCCGTGGGCCGCTGCCATTGCGTACCGCCGCCTGTGGCAGGGGGTATTGATCCGATTTCAGCGCACCGGTCAGGTAGCGATCATTACGGCGGTCCGCGTGGCCGCGACAGTGCTGGTTGCCGTTGTCGGTCTTCAGAACGGCTCCATTGCCGGGGCCAACCTGGCATCGCTCTGTGTCGTCGCCGGGGTCCTTGTCTCGGCCATGGCAGCCTGGTTCTACGTGCGACCGGTGGTGCGTCTCCATCTTGCGCAGGAAAAGAAGGTCGGAACGCCCTTAACCTGGCCCAGCCTGCTGCGTTTCTACACGCCGCTGGCCATGACATCGTTTATCACGCTTGCCGGTCAACCCATCATCAGCCTCGGTCTCAGCCGGGGACCGAGGGCTTTGGAATCTCTGGCCGTCTGGCCGGTGATCAACGGGCTGCTTTTCCTTTTCCGCAGCACCGGCGTTGCCTTCCAGGAGGTGGTGGTTGCCCTGTTGAAGGACGAAGCGAGCTACCGTGCCCTGCGCCGTTTCGCCCATAGACTTGCCATGGGGCTCAGCGGGCTGCTGGCCGTCATCTGCCTCACCCCCCTGGCCAACGCCTGGTTTGTCGGCGTGGCAGGCCTGTCACCCGAGTTGGCGTCGATCGCCAGGATTCCGGCGATGCTTCTCATCCTGGTGCCCGGGTTGACAGCCCTAACCTCGTGGCAACGTGGCGTGCTGATACACTTTGGCCGCACTTCCCCAATCACTGTGGCGACAGCACTCAACATCGGCCTGCTGCTCATCACAATCCTGCTTGCCACCTCCCTCCTCCCATTGCCAGGAGCCATTATTGCTGCCCTCGCGCTGACGCTCTCGTTGTCCGCAGAGGTGGCCTTCCTTACCCGCAAAGCCCACGGCACGCTCCGTCGCAGCCACACCGGTGCGGCGATCAACCGATCTTGAAAAAGGTCATGTGAATTGGGTGTGTTTCATCCTCCCCGCCCTCTGCACTTATCCAGGTCAGGAGTCAGGCAAAAAGCTCGCGCAGGGACTGGTGGTCGTAGCCGGCGCCCAACCCGGTCATGAGCAGCACCCGCGACTTTTGGGGATTCAGATCGTTGGCGAAGATTGCACCCGCCTTGAGCAACGCCGTGCCACCCCCCGCGTAAGCGTAGATGGGACGAACACCCCCAAAAGGGACCCTGGTGGAAATCACAACCGGAACACTCCGATACAAGGCTTCCAATATTCCCTGATACAAGGCCTCGTTCACATTGCCGGCGCCCACGCTGGAGATTACCAGGCCAGCGGCGCCACGATCCAGCGCCGCCCGCAGGGCAAACTCATCCACACCGGCGTACATAGGGATGATGTCCACTCTGGGCAACGACGATGGCAGCGGGACATGCACGTGGGGAGTCCAGATGTGGCTGAACTGAACAAGACCGTCGCCCACGATGCCCAGATCGGGTTCCAGAACAGACTCGAAGGCATCAACATCGGAGGTGTCAATCTTGGTACCCCGTCGCGCAGAGTGAATTTCCCCATGCATCACGATCAAGACGCCCCTGTCCCGTGAGCCCGAATCGACGGCCACTGCAGCAGCCTGCAGGATATTGGCAGGACCATCGGGATCGGGATCCGTGGCCGCGCGCATGGCGCCAGTGAACACGATGGAAATCGGGCTCGGGACCGTGATGTCAAGGAAGAAGGCGGTCTCCTCCATAGTATCGGTGCCATGGAGGATTACGATGCCATCAGGTTGTTCTTCGGCAAGCACTGCTGAAACCCGTTGGGCCAGGCCGCACCAATGCTCGGGACGCATTCGCTCGCTGGGAATGTTGGCAAAGTCCTCAACCCGCACCTGGGCAACCCTATCCAGGCCGGGCGCCGCCGCCACCAGGTCGCGTCCTTTCAGGGCAGGCACAGGCCCGCCGGCCCGCTGTTCGGTCCGCATGGCGATAGTGCCACCGGTAGCCATCACACATATGCGGGGAAGCGACCGGGGAAAGATAGCATTGTCGTTCATGGCGACAGGAATCCTAACCCAGATTGCCAACCTGGGCAAGAGAGGATGCCGCGACAATAACTTTGAGCGACCCACATGGTTTGACGCGGAGATCGCATCCTCAGATGCGATCTTGAACTGCAAGCGCATCCAAGGATTGCTTTCAAAAGAAGATACAGGGTATAATCAAACTGCTTGACAGTATTGGAACCCTTCGATGGACAAGAGCCCGGACAAATTCGATCCTCAGGAACGCCACGCGGCCAACGATGGTCTCAAGGAATCGCCAGGTGCGGGCGATCGGATTCTGTTGTTGGCAGGAATCGCGATCATCGTTGCCACGCTTTTCCTCTCTCCTGGCGGCTTGCTCGACAAGGCTGACCACGTCGGATATGCCGTCTGCCACCAGATTCCAGTTCGCTCCTATTTTTTCGGTGACCGGCAACTTCCCCTCTGTGCCCGCTGCAGTGGCCAATATCTGGGTGCCCTCTTCGGACTGGTTTCAATGATTGCCATGGGACGGGGGCGCGCCGGCCGGATGCCGCCGACTCCCATCGTCGTTATCCTGGCGGGTTTCATCGCTATCTGGGCCTTCGATGGCCTCAACTCCTATTTGACCCTGTTTCCCGGTGCCCCCCACCTATACGAACCCAGTAATTTTCTGCGCGTAACCACTGGCGGGCTGCAAGGGGTAGCATTGATTGCTCTTGTATGGCCCTTTTTCAACGTAAGCCTTTGGGCAAAAACCTCACCTCGCTCCAGCATCGGCAGGTTGCGGGAAGTCGGCCTGCTGCTTGTTGTCGTTGCATTGATCGTCGCGCTTGTCAACAGCGAGTTTGCGCCGCTACTCTATCCTTTGGCTCTCTTGAGCGTAGCCGGAACCCTGATCATGCTCACATTGGTGAACACCATGATCGTTGTTCTTGTCCTCAAAAAAGATGGCGCAGTGCGAAATTGGCGCGAGGCGCTGCCACTTGTGGTGGCAGGACTGGCACTGTCATCTGTTGGCCTGTTGATCATCGTTCTGGGCCGCTCGTGGTTGACTGACATGTTTGGCCTTCCCTTATAAGTAGTTTCCCACATACATCCTCAAAGCCGCAACCAACCTTTCGATCATCCGTATAGAGTATTGAGAGCTGAGAATGGCGCCCGCCTGGGATGGCCCATCGACAGCAGCACTCATCGCCTGATCGAATGAGTGTGTGTTTGCAGACAGGGAAATCACCCGCTGGCCCCTGGCTGGTTTGAACAGGTCAGCCACGGTTGCATGGTTTTTTTCGAGGAGGATATGATGGATATTGGTTTGGCCTTCAGTTATATGTTTTCGGATCCGAAGTGGCTGAGTAAGCTGCTGATTGGTGCCGTCATCATTCTTGGCAGTTTTCTTTTGAGCCCCATTCTGGTCGGAATATTGGGGTTCTTCGTCGTCGCCGGCTACACCCTGGAAGTGCTTCGCAACGTCCGGAAAGGCTCTCAGTCACCCCTTCCCGAGTGGCGGGATCACTGGGGTCAATGGCTGGTGCTGGGTATTAAGCTCGCCATAGTGGTTCTCGTATGGTCGCTTCCGGGCATTGCTCTCGGCATCCCGGGCAGCATCGGCAATACCATTGCCGCAGAAGGTGGCAGGGCAGCCTGGTTCGGCTTGACGATCGGCGCCTTCTTCAGCTGTCTTTCCCTGCTCTGGTACATCATTGTTGCCCTCGTCAGCCCGGCACTGTACATCCGCATGGCCGAAACTCAAGACATCTCCAGCGGTTTCGAATTCAACGAGATACTCCAGTTCACCCGCAACAACATCGCGGACATCCTGGTAGCGGTGGTTGTCATCTTTATCCTGGGTTTGGTTGCTGCCTTCGCCGGTACGGTAGTGGGAACCATGTTGTGTGTGATCGGATTGGCCATCACCCTGCCCGCCGTGGGTCTCTATGTCAACCTGGTTCAGTCGCACCTCTACGCTCAGATTGGGAACGACAAGGGGCGACGCCAGCCGGCAACCCCAGAGCCAACCCAGCCGGCAGAACCGGTGACGGCCGAAGTCGTCGATACCGGCGCGGCCAGCCAATAACATCTGGTCGCTCGGCCGCAACTTGCAATCGACAGGATTTGCGGATACTTTCAGCAAACCCTGTCGATTTTGCCTCCTGAGATTGTGTTACCGGCAAGCTTGCGCTATAATGATCGGGTCAAGTTGAGGACCTGGATCGCTCGCAAGGAGAAATCATGGATATCGGCAAGTCTTTCACTTATATGTTTGAGGATCCCGATTGGATTAGCAAGCTCGCGATCGGCACAGCGGTGCTGATCATCAGCGCTCTGCTGTCACCTATTCTCATCGGGGTATTGGGTTATTTCATTGTTAGCGGCTACGGACTCGACGTTCTTGCCAATGTACGTGGCGGTGACAAGACCCCCATGCCCGCCTGGAAGGACAAATGGGGTGAATGGCTCATCAAAGGCTTCAAAGTTTGGGTCGCAACCATTGTCTGGGCTCTTCCGGCAATCCTGCTTGGGATATTCATCTTTTTTGGCGGCGTAATCGCTGGCAATGAAGGGGGAGAGGCCATCGGAGCGGTCATCATGGCCTGCTTTGGCTGTCTCAGTCTGCTCTGGGCACTGGTGGTTTTCGTGGCATCGCCCGGCATCTACATTCGACTTGCAGAAACAGGCGAATTGAGTGAAGCACTCCACTTCGGCGACATCATCGAGTTTACGCGGGATAACCTGGGTGAGGTCCTGATAGCGATCATCGTGACCTTTCTGGCCTCGATGGCCGTCTCTCTGGTCGCGGGAATGGTCGGTTTGCTGCTCTGCGGCATCGGGGTGTTGATCCTCGGGCCTTTGGCTCAGCTGATCATCATGCTCATCCAGATGCATCTGTACGCGCAGGTCGGCACCGGAACGCTGGATATGGTTGAATACGAGCCCGACGACCTGGCGCCAGCGAACGATACATTGACAACACCGTTGGAACCGGCGCCAGAAGCTCAGTAACAGCCGGTTGATCCTTTTTGCAGTAACCAGAAGGTTCTTCAGCGTTGATTGAAGCGCTCGCCAAGGTATCGACCTCGACGACATGAGCCCCGCTGTTTGCATGGCCCGCATGCTCCGGCGACGACAAGACGGCACGACTGGCTGTCACCTTCCTGATGCAGGTCGTCCACGAATGGGGTCACGAATACACGAATAGGATCGTGGGGATGGTGGGTGCGTGTTGGCGCGGGAGTTTGCATGATGCTATGTGCCCGGTCAACCACGAATGGGGAAGATGGGGCGGCCGTCCACGAATGGGGTCACGAATGCACGAATGGGATCGTGGGGATGGTGGGTGCGTGTTGGCGCGGGAGTTTGCATGATGCTATGTGCCCGGTCAACCACGAATGGGAAAGATGGGCAGGCCGTCCACGAATGGGGTCACGAATGCACGAATAGGATCGTGGGGATGGTGGGTGCGTGTTGGCGCGGGAGTTTGCATGATGCTATGTGCCCGGTCAACCACGAATGGGGTGGTGGCGGGGGGCGGCATTCGTGTATTCGCGCCGTCGCACGCCAGCAGGCGTACCGTGACGCTAGCAAGCGGTGCGAGAGCTAGGTAAGGCCGCCGAGAGGTGTGAGCTAGGCAATTCGCGGACGGCCACGAAACAACCGAGGCCATCCGTCGATATCCCAGTGGTCAACGATCAATTGTCAGAGCGAAGCGATGGGCTTCCCAAACTGGGAAGGGGAGCCCGAAAAGTAGTGCCATCCCGTCTCCCCTCCCCGGTTCGGGGAGGGGCTGGGGGAGGGGTCATGTCTGGAATTGCTTGTTGGCGACATTCTTCCCAAGAAACACGCGCTTCACCGAGTTTCTTTCCATAAGAATGAACCCGCCGCGTGGATTCATGGCGGAGCTTTCGAGAAACCCCTTTGGAATTGCTGTCGGATTGACCCAGGCAGTGACGGCATGCTACAATAGCGCCATGTCCCGCCAAAACTCCGATTCCCTTCAGGCCAAACTGGATAGCCTGCCCACCGAGACCGGTGTTTACCTGATGAAGAATGACAGGGGCCAGGTACTGTACGTCGGCAAAGCCAAAAACCTGCGTTCGCGGGTCCGCTCCTACTTTCAGGGCTCAGCCCAACACACCAGCAAGACCGTACGCCTTGTCTGCGAAATCGGGGACATCGACTGGATCCTCGTGCCAACCGAGGTCGATGCGCTCATTCTTGAGAACACCCTGATCAAGCGTCACATGCCGCGCTTCAACGTGATGCTCAAGGATGACAAGACCTATCCTTATGTCAAAATCCACTGGCAGGATGTCTTTCCCAAGGTCTCGGTAACGCGCAAGGTCCTGCGGGATGGTGCAAGATACTACGGTCCGTTCACATCAGGTTTCGCGGTGCGCCAGACCCTGGACAACCTGCGCCGCGTCTTTCCCTACCTGACCTGCAGCCGCGAGATTACCGGCCAGGACCAGCGAGCCTGTCTCTACCATGACATCAAATTCTGTGCGGCGCCCTGCATCGGCAAGGTCGACAGGGATGAATACCGGGGGATCATGCAGGGACTGGCCGATTTCCTGGAAGGCAAAAGCGACGAAGCCATTGCCGCGCTGGAAGAACGCATGCGCTCGGCAGCCGGCGCTCTGCAGTTCGAGCGCGCGGCCATCTACCGGGACCAGGTCGAACTGGCCCGCAGAATCGTATCGCGCCAGCAGATGGTTTCTACCTCGCTGGTGGACCAGGATGTGGTCGCCTTTGCCAACGACGATGGCGGCACGGAAACGGCCTTCCAGGTGTTTTTCGTGCGGCGCGGCAAGCTGATCGGCCGGGAAACCTTTTTTCTGCCCCAGACATCCGACGAGGAGCCATCGGAGCTTCTGGCATCTTTCCTGACCCAATTCTACGACGACGCAAGCAATGTGCCTCCCGAGATTTTGCTGCCCCTTAAGCCCGCGGGCAGCGATGTCATTGCCCTCTGGCTGAAGGAAAAACGAAGCGACACCCGTCGCAGAAAATCAGCCTTCCGGCTGCGGGTACCTCGAAAAAAGGATGCCAGGGAACTGGTCAAACTGGCGGAGAACAATGCCTTCGAAGCCCTCCGTTCCGCCAGGGCAATCCGCCAGGCCGACAAGAGCAAACAGGTGCAGGCCTTGCAGGAGCTACAGGTCGCCCTGGGCCTTGAGGTGCCGCCCGGCCGAATCGAGTGTTATGACATATCGACCCTGCAGGGTACGAACACGGCCGGCAGCATGGTGGTTTTCGCCGAGGGCACGCCCCGCAAATCTGACTACCGGCGTTTCAAGGTCCGCGGCCGAGGCGCGCTTGGAGAACCCGACGATTATGCCGCCATGAAAGAGGTGCTTCGACGGCGCTTCCGCCGCGTCGTGGAGCCTGATGTTCAGGAACCGGGCGCGAAGGTTCGCAGCAGTAGCGCCGTCTGGACCATTCTGCCCGATCTGGTAATCGTGGATGGCGGGAAAGGTCAACTTGGTATCGCCATCGAGGTACTGAAGGAGTTCGATCTGTTGGACCAGGTGCCTGTGGTTGGGCTGGCAAAACAGCGGGAGGAACTATTTCAGCCGGGGAAATCCCGGCCGATCCTGTTGCCCCGGGATTCAGAAGGCCTGTACCTGGTACAACGCATTCGAGACGAGGCTCACCGCTTCGCCGTCACCTATCATCGAAACCTGCGTCGCAAAGCCAGCGTCTCTTCCGTCCTTGAGAAGATCGCTGGCGTGGGCCCCAAGCGACGTCAGGCCTTGCTCAGGCAATTTAGCTCCGTCGATCGCATCCGTGAGGCCGACGTGGAGGAACTGGCCGCGGTTCCGGGCATGACCCTGGCAGCGGCGCGTGCCCTCAAGGAACAGCTGTGAATCTGCTGACCATCGACGGCAGCTATGGTGAAGGAGGCGGACAGATTTTACGTAGCGCCCTCAGCCTTGCAGCCATTCTTGGCAAGGGGGTGCACATCGTCAACATCCGAGCGGGACGAAACAAGCCCGGCCTGCGCCCCCAGCATGTCCAGGCGGTAAAGGCAGCAGCGGCACTTTGCAGTGCGACGACCACCGGTGCCCGGCAGCACAGCCGGGAACTGATCTTTGAGCCGCAATCAGCGCCACGAGCCGCTAACTATCGCTTTGAAATAGCGACCGCCGGATCGGCGACGCTGGTACTGCAGACCATGCTCGTGCCCCTGGGCCTGGCCGATGGCCCTTCCCGGGTTCGTGTGTCGGGCGGCACTCACGTCGCGTGGAGCCCTCCCTTCCAGTATCTGGAGCAGGTATATCTGCCAGCGATTGCGCCCCTTGGTTTTCAGGCGAAACTTGAACTGCCAAAGTGGGGCTTGTTTCCCAGGGGTGGCGGAGAGATTAGGGGCCTCGTCCAGCCCGTTGCTGAGACAACGGATTCCGGCATGGACAGGCACGTTGACCAACCTTCAGGCGGCGACCTGCCCCAGCCCGGGTGGACACTGTCGCGAGGAGAGTTGGCGGAGCTGCGACTGCTATCGGCAGCCTCCAATGTTGGCAACCAAGTGACCGCCAGGCAGGCCAAGCAGGCCTACAATCGCCTGGCTGATGCCGGATTCAAGGCCCAGACCAGGCTGGTCAACCCGCGGTCCACAGGACCAGGTACCTGCCTGTTCCTGTTGGCCACGTATAGCGGCGGCGGACGGGCTGGTTTTACCGGCTACGGCAGGCTCGGTTATCCAGCCGAGCGGGTGGCCGATGATGCCGTCGACGCCTTTTTAGCATTTCATCGGACCGGATCCACCGTGGATCCATACCTGGCGGATCAGTTGATCCTTCCGCTGGCCATGGGCGAACACAGCTTGAGTTTCACGACCAGCGAGATTACCAGTCACCTCCTGACCAACGCATGGGTCGTTTCCAGGTTTCTGGGCGATCGTTTCGAGATCGAAGGCAACCAGGGCCATCCCGGCCGTGTCAAGGTTGTCGGCCGGTCAAACCGGGCGGCTCACCACTGAACCGATAGAAGAATCTTATGTTCGAAATCATTTTTTTGGGAACCTCTGCCTCGGCGCCGACGATTCAACGGGGCCTTTCCTCGGCCGTGATACTGCATCGCGAGTATCGTTTCATGATCGACTGCGGCGAGGGCACCCAACGCCAACTGCTCCGTTCCGGCCTGGGCTTCAAACGACTGGATCGCATCCTGCTCACCCACGGCCATCTGGACCATATCCTTGGCTTGGGTGGATTGGTATCAACCTTCGGACGCTGGGAGATGATCCCGAAAATGGACATCTACGGCGGCCGCTGGGCGCTTCAGAGAGTCGGCGACCTGCTGCGGGTCGTTTTTGGCGCCGTCGATAATTTGCCCATGAACGTCCGGCTTAATCCGGTGGAGCCTGGTACCCTCTTTGAAGACAGCAAATTCAGACTGAGCGCTTTCCCGGTTTCCCATCGAGGACCCGGGTGCTTTGGCTACATCTTCCAGGAAAAAGAACGCCGGCCTTTCCTGGCAGACAAAGCAGCAGCCCTGGGTGTGCCGCCGGGCCCGGTGCGCCGCGATCTGGTCCAGGGCAAGCCAATCACCCTTTCCGATGGCCGGGTCATCGAACCACAAGATGTTCTGGGACCAACCACCGCGGGCACCAAGTTGGTCTATGTGGGAGATGTCGGGCGTACTGATAACCTGTTGGATGTGGTTGAAGGGGCAAACGCGCTGGTCATCGAGGCCACCTACCTCGAGGAAGAGGCCCAGATGGCACGGAAATTTGGGCACCTGACGGCGGCGCGCGCCGCCACTCTGGCCAGGGAAGCGCAAGTTGACAGCTTGATTCTCAATCATCTCTCCCGCCGATACTCAGCGCGCCATGTCCTGGCCGAGGCCAAACCGATCTTCGACAATGTGACCGTCGCCAACGACTTCGATCGATTCCGAATTGTCAGAGGGGAACCTGCTACGTTGGTGCTCTCCGGGCGGTCTCGCCAGCGACGGAAAGATAAAGACAGCTAGCGACACTCAAGTCAGACACCCCTGAATAAGGTCGATTATTAACGCAGAGACGCAAAGGCGCAGAGATTCTTGAATGATGCTTCGGTGTTTTCCAAAATCGAGGCCATTACTTCTCTGCGATCAACCAGTTGAGGCTACCGCCGGCCAAGATCAATTCGACATGGCCTTCGCTGCCATCGACGCGCCCCAGGTCGGCACCTGTCTCACCTTCGCTCGTGCTCAGGTGCCGCAATGCCGTTTCCGGCACACCGACTATGCGAACCGCTAAAGGCTCGGCACCCGGATTGACCAGGTTGACCAGGAAACCGTGCGGCGTCCGTGCGGCAAACCACAGTAGGCTTTCCGTGTTATCCGAGGTCGCGACGATCTCAGTGCCAGGAGGAAGGTATTCGGCAAACTGGCGCAGGATCTCGAAAGATGGATAGGGCTGGACGCCGTCATTGAGAGGATAGTCGTCGCCCATCATTTCCCAATAGAGAATCCTGGATGCGCCGCTCATCTTCAGCAAGCGGCTATAGATGTTTGCCAGTCGCAGCGCGTATTCCCAGGTGGGAAACACCTCGGGCGTCGACCAGAGAAATGCGCCCCAGCCTGCTTCCGAAATCCACACGTCCAGGCCCTCTTCTGCGGCAAAATCGCGAACCCCTTTGAATTTGCTGTCGTCGCTGTCCGAATCCCAGCTGTGGACGGCAAACGGGCCCAGATAGGATCGCACGTCCTCCGCGCGCCAGATGGACCTGGCGAAGCTCACACTGCCGTCCAGGTTGCTGACGTCGGCCAGCAGCCACCGCGTATGCAGATCAAGGGCCTCAAAGCGCGGCCCCGCCTCGCGAAGCAGCGTGACGATCTCGGCCGGAATCAGGCTGACGTAGGCCCCGATATCTGGTTCGTTGAAAGACACATAGTCCACGTCGACGCCATAGCTGTCCCGAGCAGTGATCAGCCACGCTGCGATCGATTCTACCACCTCTGGATAGAGATCGTAAGGCATGAACCTGGTCCTCTCCTTCTGCGGGTTCGAAACCAGCCAGTCGGGCACATCCCATACAGTGGCGATCAGTTGGCTGCCCTGTGCCTGAAGGTGCTGCATCAACTCGAACGTCGCGTGATTGTAGCCATCGTCGTGAAAGGCATCCCAGTTGAAATTGAGCGGATCGTCATCGTCGTTTACCGGCTCCCAATCCTCAAGGCCGATACGAACGCGCGCGGTTCGTACCGGCAGATTTGCCAGGTTGTATCGGCTCACATCCTCCAGGGGCTCGGTGGTCTGCGCAAACTGCGTGATGAAATTGCCACCGCTGACATCTTCGATAGCCTGCCAGGTCTGTCCGGGGTCAACATAGAAGATGGTCAAACCATCGCTGACCTCTGTTTCAGCCGGTGAGCTTGTCGCGGTTGGTTCTGCTACCGCCTCAATGGCAACGATGGTTGGGTCCGGCGCTGGACTCGCAATTCCAGCAGCCTGGCAGCCAGTCAGGCTAAGAACTATTGAAGCGGCAGAGAGCAGGTATTTTCTTGTGTTCATGGCCCATCCTCGCTAAGATCGCGATAGTTAAACCAGTCGAAGTAGGCCTTTGCACTGCCTGGCAAGCCGGCGCCGGTGGCATACATCGCCAGGTAGACACCGGTGAACATGCCGCCAACCTCGCTGGATAGATAGCGAGTCTCCCCCCTGGCCAGCGCTATGGACGGTTCTCCCGGAACTGCGCAGCGCAAGGTATACCAGTCCCGGTCAGCCTCGATGGCCAGCTCCACTGGACCCGAAGGGATCGGCGCCTGAGCTACAATCTGCTGCAAACTGCCGATTCGTCTCCGGACGATGATCTGTCTCTGACCGGTGCGACGGGTTACGGCGATCTCATAGTGGTGCCTGTCATTCATGAACGCCGTCAGACCGGCTTCCTGCTCGTCAACTTCGGGTTCGAAATCCAGGAATGCGGCTGCGCGACACTTGAAGTGCCGTTGGCGACGCCCTACAAACGTGGGGGAGGTGCGATCGTCCAGGGTCTCGGCGTCACAGGTCAGACGCAGCCAGCCTGGCCGGTCGCTGAGAGAATAGTTGTCTGATTTGCCACCAATTCCCATCATGGGCCTGCACCAGATCTCCGTGGCCCGTTGCCTGGATCGGGCTGTCCAGGCTGCGATGGCTTAGAATGGGATTGCGGGGACAGCTCTCGAAGGGACCCCAGGGATTGTCAGCGCGCCCGATAGCGACCATGTGCCCATATTCAGTGCCACCTTCCGCTGTAAGCAAGAAGTAATGGTCGAACGCCCGGTACAGATGAGGTCCTTCAGGTGATTTACCGCCACTTCCTTGCCAGATCACACGGGGCGCCGTGATGACCTGACCGGTTCTAAGGTCGATCTCGCCCAGCCGCTGGCGCCACTCTGTTGCTCCATCATCCAGAAGGGGCCCTTCTTGAGTCCTCGCATGGTATCGTGGCCCAGCGCCATCCTGCTGGGATCGTCGGGAAAGACCTCTTTCCAGAAACCACGCGGATAGTTGTCCCAACTGACCATATCCAACGGGCGGGCCAGATCGAAATAGTCCAGGCGATCGTAGCCAAAACCCATGAGGTTGTGGGAAATAAACTGATCCGGACATCGCTCGCGAATGGCATCGATTTGCTCCTGCTGGTACAACACATACGCATCAGAGCTGTAGCGTTTGAAATCGAGTGCCAGGCCCGGGTTGTGGGAATAGGAGGTCGTCAACGGCACCGGTATCTCCGACCAACTGCTGTATACGTGGCTCCAGAAGCGGGTGCCCCAGCGCTCGTTGAGTTCGTCGAGCGAGCCATAACGCGCCTGAAGCCAGGTCTGAAAAGCCTGGCGACAGGTCGCACAGTAGCAGGGATCACCGAACTCGTTGTCGATCTGCCAGCCGATCACCACGGAATTGCCGGCAAAATGCGCCGCCATCTGTTGAGCAACACGGCGGGAATAGGCCAGGTATCCCTGATGGGATGGGCATGTGTTGCGCCGGCTGCCGTATCCCACCCGTTGACCATCGGCAGTGGTTCGCAGAATATCTGGAGAACTGGCAATCAGCCAGGGTGGTGGTGATGCCGTCGGAGTGCCCAGAATAACCTGGATCTTTTCGGCAGCCAGGATGGCAATGGCCCGATCGAGCCAGTCAAACTCGAAGCGACCATCATCAGGTTCCATCAAAGACCAGGCTAATTCGGCCAGGCGAACCACGTTGAACCCTGCCTCAGCCATCATGGCGGCATCGACCGGCCAACGAGCCTCAGGCCAATGCTCGGGATAGTAATCTACGCCGAAATGGAACATTTCATGCCTCGTAGCTGCCTAATTCCTTGCCGCGGTCGAGAAAATAGCGGTAACTGTCATAGCTCACATCAACCGGAATGGAATGATCGCTGTGCAGGACATAGCCGAATCCCTCCTTCACAACCGGGATCTTGCTCTTGAGCTCTTCGGCGATCACATCCTCGTCGTTGGTGTACAGGACGCGAACGTCCATGCCACCCATCAACGACAACCGTTGGCCAAACGCCCGGTGCAGTTCCAGTAGATCCATGCCAGCCTTGACCTCGATAACCTGCAGGCAATCGACGCCGGCCTCGATCATATCAGGCAGCAAGGGAGCGATATATCCGCAGGAATGCATGATCACCGGCAACCCTTTCCCGTGAGCCCAGTCGATGGTCCTGATGTGTCCCGGCTGGATCATGCTCCGGTACATATGGGGAGAGAAAAAGGGATGTTGTTTGAAACCCATGTCCTCGTAGTACCAGATACCATCGGGATATCCCTCCTGGGCGAACAGCATCTCCTGGAGTTCGATGGTCACCTGCGAGTAGACCGCCACCATATCACCAATCCAGTCGGGATCCAGCGCCATACCGATCAACAGGTTCTCATGGCCGACGACCGGATGCATCAGTTCAAACACGTTGACGCCTGACCAGCAGAAAAAGCGATCGGCCTCGGCAGCCTGCCGTCTGGCCATCCGATAACCCTCGAAGTCGATGCGGCGCGGGTCTGTGGTCAAGCGTGGTTTTGCATAGGTTTCCCAGCTTTGGCGGTCACGAACCAGATAGTCCACATGCTCAGGTGTTGTCTGGTTCACCTTGTGCCAGCGCAGCACAGCGCCATTGCCGTCCCGTTGAACGTAGGTCGTATCCGTTTCGCTCAACAGTTCAGGCTCAAAATCCAGGTCGGCAACGAAGTTGAAGGACCAGAAAAGCGCCATATCCAGGTCGAAGTGATCCTCCATCGATTCGTTCGCGCCAATATGGCCAGCCTCCCGCCAGTTCCCAGGTGTGTCGTCCCAGAAATGTTCGAATACGCCAATGCGATCGACCGGCTGGTGCTGGATGATGTTAGCGATTCTTTCTCTGCCGGTGAGGGTCTCCACGGTTAGTCGTCTCCTCCCTGTCGAGTTGCGGGCAAGGCTTCATAATGCATCGATCAGCCTTTCAGGCCGCTGGTAACCACTCCCTTGAGGATATGCTTCTGGGCAAAAAAGAATACGATCACCATAGGCAGGATATAGATAACAGCGGCATCCTCCAACTCCCGCGGAAATCCGAGGAAAAACTGGCGAAACAGGAAGATAAAAAAGGAGCTGCCCGCGAACGCTTCCAGAATCCAGGGCCAGTAGGTATTGGTCAAATGCAGGCGGGCATACAGGATGAACTGGGGAATCAGGGTCGGGAACGGGTAGCCCGGCCTCTTCGAAGTGGGCCTTGTTGGCAAAGATCGTCATATCGGGCGATGCATCCTTGCACATGCCGCAGATCTTGCCCGAGCCGGTTTCCAGGGGACCTTCGGCCATGTAATACTTGTTGAACGCGGCCAGATCGTCGATATTGATCAGCTCGCTGGCTTCGAAGTAGGGAGTCAGATCGTAGAGAATCCCCCTCGCCAGGAACTG
The DNA here is from genome assembly GCA_034717495.1 of Chloroflexota bacterium. NCBI lineage: Bacteria > Bacillati > Chloroflexota > Chloroflexota bacterium. Next base: position 59,764 of record JAYELL010000033.1, read on the forward strand.
CGGAATCGATGGCGCCTGAATCCGATAGAGGTCCGGAGGCGAGCCGGCAGCATACATGGCAAAGAAACGAGTCTGTTCGGAAGCATCTGCAAATTCGATCTCGATGCCCGGATGGTCATCCTCGAACTGGGCTTCCATTTCCTCGGTTAGCTCATGCCTGAAATGCATGACCACAACCGTGCCCGAGGCCGGTTCTGGTTCCGGCTGAGCGACCGGTTTTTCCTCGGCAGGCTCGGCTGGAGCCGGTTCTGCCGGGGCAGGGGCGGCGGGTGGCACTGCGGGCGCGCAGGCTACGGCTCATCATCGAACGAGGGTCACGTCATCGGCTACCTCCAAAGGGCTGGTTGGACCAAAAAGGGTTCCTGGATACAAGGAACTCTCCCGAACAATCAGCTCTGGCTGCAAAACAACGGTTCTTGACTCAGGCAAGTCGCCACCTTTCTTCACCGTCTCGATCAGGTCGACCAACTCGGAGACACCCATTCGACCGTGGGTAGGCTGATCCTGCCAGACGGTGCTAAGGGGGGGACAAAGATGGGCCACCTCGGGGATTCCGTCGAATCCGACCAGCCCCAGGTCCGCAGGTATCTTGATCGACCACTCACTGGCCACCTTGTAGACGCTGATGGCCATCTGGTCATTGGCAACGAACACGGCATCCATGTCGGGATAACTCTCCAATAATGCTCGGATGGCCTGCTCACCGCTTGCAGAGGACCAGTTTCCCTCCGCGCGGTGCTGCTCGTCAACCGCGACACCGACCTCCAGCAGGCAATCTTTCCAGCCCGCCAGGCGCTGGCGCGCAGCCCACCAATCCAGTGGTCCGGCGATGTGCCCGATCCGGCGATAGCCTTGATCGAGAAGATGTTGGCTTGCTCGAAAGGCGCCCAGGTAGTTGTCGATGATGACGCTGGCCGAACCAGGCTGCGCCTCGGTTGACAGGGTGAGCAAAGGAACAGGAAGCTCAGTCCGATGCTCGAGGATCCATGCCATGTTGTCCCCTACCTCGGGCACGGTCCAAATGATACCATCCACATGCCGCGCCAGCAGGGAACGTATGATCGGCTCGAAATCCTGAACCTGAAAACCGGGCAATTCCTTTAGCAGAATTGCGTAGCCCCTCTCTTCCGCTTCCTGAGTAATCCCGTAAAGCGTCCTGGAGGGGCCAATATACTGAAGGCCGGCGGTGACCACGCCCAGGGTATAACTTCGCCGCCGGCTCAGGCTTTGAGCCAGCTGACTCGGTTGATAGTCCAGACGATCCATGACCTCACGCACTCGTTTGCGGGTCTTCGGCGCCACATCGGGCCGATCATTCAATACCCGGGAAACGGTTTGTTTGGAAACACCAGCCTCTCTCGCAACTTCTCCGATTGTTACCTTGTGGAGCTTGCCCATTTCTGCAACCTGTGCCATAATACTGTTACCGGTTCCGGGACCGATAACAGTATACCACGAACCGGACAGTTGGTCAAGACCATCGATTCGATCCACGACACAAACGTGGCTTTGAAGCCTCAGGAGATCCGCGCATGACATCCGATGATCGCACCGTCCAACTAACCTGCGAATACAAGTCCAATCCTCTCGGAATCGACGAGCCAGGTCCCCGCCTGAGCTGGCAAATGCAGTCAACCCGGCGAGGCGCCCGACAAACAGCCTTTCAAGTCCGCGTGGCCCGATCGGCCGGGGCCCTGAAGGATAACAGCGATTCTCTCTGGGATAGCGGCAAGATCGCCAGTGATCGATCAATTCATGTAGCCTATGCCGGTACCTTGTTGGCCTCGGGTGAACAAGCGTGGTGGCAGGTCAGAGCGTGGAACGAACTGGACCAGGTCACCCCATGGAGCGATCTGGCCTGGTGGGAGATGGGTCTTCTGGAACGCCACGATTGGCAGGCGCAATGGATCCAGGGGCCTCTGGTCGGCGGCCGCTGGTCTTCCATTCCGGCACCCTTCTTTCGCAAGCCCTTCCACCTGGAGAAGCCGATCCAGACCGCCCGCCTTTATGTCACGGCTCTTGGGGTATACGAGTGTCAGATCAATGGGCGGCTTGTCGGCAGCGATGTGCTGATGCCCGGCTGGACCGATTTCCACAAACGGGTCCGCTATCAGGTTTACGATGTGAACAACCTGCTGGTACCCGGCGATAACGTGATCGGCGCAATCCTGGGCGATGGCTGGTATTGTGGCCATCTGGAATGGCGGGGGCGTCAGCTTTACGGTGACCGGCCCAGGCTCCTGGCACAGCTCGTGATAGATCACGACGATGGCAGCCGCTTGCTTGTCACCAGCGACCAGACCTGGCGCACGGCGGTAGGACCGCTGTTGGAGGGGGATCTCATCATGGGCGAAAGCTACGACGCCCGGCTCTCCTTCCCCGGCTGGTCAAGCCCCGATTTTGACGATTCCGGCTGGTTGCCCGCCCAGGTCTTCGATGACCCTGGTATCGCATTGGTCGCCACCGCCGGCCCACCAATGCGCCGCCACGGGGAATTGCATCCGATTTCTCAGCCCCAGGAGGTGCTGGCATGGCCCTCCTCTCATTGGCTCTTCGACTTCGGACAGAATCTGGTCGGGCGCGTCCGCCTCAAGGTGCAGGGCCTTGCCGGGACCACCATCACCCTCCGCTACGGCGAGATGCTCGATGAAAATGGCAAACTCTACACGGAGAACCTGCGAACCGCACGCCAGACGGACCACTACACCTTGAACGGGGATGGCGAAGAGCTTTGGCAGCCTCGCTTCACCTTCCATGGCTTTCGCTACGTCGAAGTACAGGGGTATCCCGGCAAACCCCCGGACGACCTTCTCAGCGCGGTCGTCCTGCATTCCGACATGCCCCGAACTGGCAGCTTCGAATGCTCCAATCCACTGGTCAATCAACTGCAACACAACATCCTCTGGGGACAGAAGGGCAACTTCCTGGATGTTCCCACCGACTGTCCCCAACGAGATGAACGACTGGGATGGACCGGTGATGCTCAGGTGTTTGTTCAGGCAGCAACCTTCAATATGGATGTTGCCAGCTTCTTCACAAAATGGCAGCAGGACCTGGCAGATTCCCAGCTTTCCAATGGCGGCATTCCCGCCGTAGCTCCCTCCACGCCCAAGACATCGTTCGAAGGGGGACAGGCATGGTCGGATGCGCTGCTGATCTGTCCATGGACGATATATCTCACCTATGGGGATCGCCGGCTGCTCGAACGGCATTATGACTCGTTTATTGCATTCATGGATTTCCTGGTGGCCGACAGCCCCGATCTGGTCAGGGGAGATCCGACGCGAGGCGAATGGACGGCCAACAACCAATGGCTGGCTGGCGGTTTCGGCGATTGGCTGGCCATGGACGACAGCGGGGAAAGGATTGGTGGCACATCCAAGGCGTTGATCGGAACCGCCTTTTTCGCCCACAGTGCCCATCTTTTGTCTCAGATTGCCCGCACCCTGGGCAGAATCGATGATGCCCATCGATTCGACCAGTTGTCGCAGAAGGTGCGCCAGGTGTTCATCGATCGATTTGTCACTGAGGAGGGCGACCTGGTCGGCCAGACCCAAACCGCTTATGTGCTGGCCTTGCACTTCGACCTGTTGCCCAAAGAGCTTCGACCCGGTATCGTTGATGCCCTTGTCGCCGACATCCAGCGACGCCAGATGCACCTCTCGACTGGCTTCGTTGGCACCCCCTACCTGCTTCATGTACTGAGCGATGAAGGCCATATCGATATCGCCTATTCACTACTGCTGCAGACCACGATTCCCTCGTGGCTGTACCCGGTAATCCAGGGCGCCACCACGATCTGGGAGCGCTGGGATGGGTGGACCCAAGACAACGGCTTTCAAGACCCGGACATGAATTCCTTCAACCACTATGCCTATGGGTCGGTGGGCACCTTCCTCTATCGCGCTGTCGCTGGCATCGATGTCGATCCAGCCCGCCCTGGCTTCAAACACATCCTCTTGCGGCCTCACATCGGCGGCCATCTTGAACATGCCAGGGCCAGCTATCAGTCACCTTACGGGCTCATCGAAAGCGGATGGCGCGTGGATGGCGATCGACTGCATTGGCAGGTCAGCGTGCCTCCCAATGCCACGGCAACAGCCTTCGTGCCCACAATAGATACCACCCATGTCCTGGAAAGCGCAATCCCGGTAACTCAGGCCGAAGGCCTATCGGTTGTCGGCATAGAGTCCGACGCCCTGGTCGTCACACTGGGTTCAGGCCAGTTCGAATTCGAATCAAGGTTGAGAACATGAAGAGAAGCGCAGCGCTTATGGCGCCATCCCATTGCGTCATCCCATACGGAAGGAGCATCTTTCCATGGTGAATCCACCCTTTACCCTCGGCGTCAACTACTGGCCTCGGCGCAAGGCTATGTTCTGGTGGTCCAATTTCGACTCCCGGGAAATCCGGGAGGAGTTTAGCCTGATTGCTGATTTGGGCATGTCGATGGTGCGCATCTTTTTACTCTGGGAGGACTGGCAGCCAACACCCGACAGTGTCAACCAGGATGCGTTGAACAACCTGGAGATCGTCTGTGACATCGCCCAGAACCTTGACCTGTCCCTCAATGTCACCTTTTTCACCGGTCATATGAGCGGGCCAAGCTGGGCACCAGGGTGGATGTTACTTCCGAATCAGACCATGCCTGCGCACATCCGCCAGGTGGTCAGCGATGGAAAAATCGTAGATTGTGCCTACCGGAACCAGTACAGCGATTCCATGCTGCTCAATGCCTCCGACCTGATGGTGGAAACCGTGGTCGCGCGCTTCAAGGATCATCCGGCGGTCGGCGTCTGGAATCTTGGCAATGAACCTGACCTGTTCGCCCTCCCGGACAATGCAGCTCAGGGTAAAAGTTGGACGCGGCACCTTACGAGCCTGATCAAAAGCATCGATCCAGCAACCCCTGTAACCTGCGGACTGCACGTCAATAGCCTTTTCGAAGACAACGGTCTCCGGATCAGCGACGTTTTCGCCGAAGTGGATTTCCCCGTGATGCATGGTTATCCCATGTACGTCGACTGGGCTCGCGGTCCACTGGACGCCTGGTATGTGCCATTTCTCTGCGCCCTGACCTCCGCACTCTCCGGTGGAAAGCCCACCCTTATGGAGGAGTTGGGCGGCTGCACCGAAGCCCCAGGGAAACCATCCTCCGTTTGGGCCTGGACCGAATATGGGAAACCAAGAACGCAATTCATGGCAGCTGAGGGTGAATTCGCTGATTATGTAGAGCAATTGTTACATAACTTGCCACAGGTCGGTGCTTCGGGGGCAGTCTTCTGGTGTTTCGCAGATTACCACCCCGACCTGTGGGACCGCCCCCCCTGCCTGGAAGCCTGGCACGAGCGTTTCTTTGGCCTGATGCGCCCCGACGGCTCCCTGAAACCCCATGCCGAAGTCATCAAGCGCTTCGCTACATCCCGACCCACCGTGCAACCGCCTCGCTATTCGATCGATCTGGATATCACCCCGGACCAGTACTATCACGATCCTCTGAAATACGTGCAGCGCTTCTATGCCGAGTTCCTTTCCCAGGTAGGCCAACCATTTCCTGTGCCTGCCGTTTGAACGTTGGGAGAGGTGCCAAGACACTCACTGGAGTTACTCACACAAGGAAAGTTGATTGCTCATGAAGGAATCGATCACTGCAGTGCTTCTGGGAGCCGGCCAACGCGGAGCCGATTCCTATGGCCCCTATGCCCTCGAATATCCTCAAGAACTTCGATTCGTTGCGGTCGCCGAGCCCGACCCAATCCGGCGAACACGATTTGCCGAGGCTCACGGAATCCCGAGCGAGCGCCAGTTCACCACATGGGAAGAGGTCGCTTCCCGGCCACAATTGGCCGATGCTCTCTTCAATTGCACCAAGGACCAGATGCATTACGCGTCCACAATGGGCGCCCTGGATACCGGCTATGATGTCCTGTTGGAAAAGCCCATGACCAACCGGTTGACTCCCACCGTTCAACTGGTTCAGCATGCCGAAAAACTGGGACGTCTGTTACAGGTCTGCCACGTCCTGCACTACACGACCTTCTTCTCCACCTTGCACGACATTCTGGAAAGCGGAAAGCTCGGCGACATCATCACGGTGGAGCACCGGGAAAATGTCGAGACCTATCACATGGCCCATAGTTTCGTCCGGGGAAACTGGCGCAACGCAGCGGAATCGAGCCCCATGATCCTCTCCAAATGCTGCCATGATCTGGATATCCTCACCTGGAATTTCGGTCACGGCCCCGAACGGCTGCAATCCTTCGGATCACTCCTGCACTTCCGACGCGATATGGCGCCAACCGGTGCCACTCAGCGCTGTACCGATGATTGCCCGGTGAGCGAGCAATGCCCCTTCGATGCACGCCGTCTTTATCTGGACATGGACCGGACAGGTTGGCCGGTAACGATGATCACCTCGGATCTGAGCTACCAGGGACGGCTTCAAGCGCTGGAAAGTGGCCCCTATGGGCGCTGCGTTTTCCACTGCGATAACACCGTGGTCGATCATCAAACGGTCAACCTTGAGTTTCCCGGCGGTGCGACCGCTGTTCTATTCATGCAAGGCCATTCGCACGAGGAAAGTCGCACCTTGCGTTACGACGGTACACGAGCCACGCTGCGCGGCAAGTTCACTTACAGGGGTGGTGTCATCGAGATCCACGACCATGTGACCGGCGCAATGGAGGTAATTCCCTGTGACGCTACCATGAGCGGCCACAGCGGAGGTGACTTCGGCATGGTGTCTGCCTTCCTGGAAACCATTCGAGGCAACGCAGCGCCCCTGACAAGGGCGCGCGTTGCGCTCGAAAGCCATATGATGGCCTTCGCGGCCGAAGAGTCCCGGAAAAAGGGCAAAGTAGTCGATATGGCGGTGTTTAGACGCCGCGCCGAAGAAGTAGCGTTGTCTGAGCAACAGGCCGGCAACTGAGACTCGCCATCACCGGTCAAAATTCTCCCTGAGCAATTTGCCCCTGGTTTTCCCCTGTGGTATACTGCCAGGCCGAGCGCGCTTTGCGCGCTCAAATTACGCACGCCACTCGCGGTCGTCTAAATCCGGCTGCGTGCTCCGTATTCCGCGGTACGGGGTAAACTGGATTACACGCGAGGGCGAACGACTAAACGCATTTTTCAGGAGGTATCTCGAACCGTGGCAGTAGTAAAAATGAAAGACCTGCTCGAAGCAGGCGTCCACTTTGGACACCGTACCCGCCGGTGGCATCCCAAGATGAAACCCTACCTTTTCACCGAGCGAAATGGTATCCATATTATCGACTTGCAGCAGACGATGCGGCAGATTGAGGCCGCCTACCAGCGTACCCGCAGTGTGGTCGCGTCAGGTGGCACTGTGCTCTTCGTCGGCACAAAACGTCAGGCCCAACAGAATGTCCAGGAAGCTGCGGAAAAGGCCGGCATGCCCTACGTCAATCAAAGATGGCTGGGTGGTACCCTTACCAACTTCCGCACCATCCGCCAGCGTGTCGATCATATGATCAAGCTGGAGCAACAAAAGGAACGTGGTGATTTCGATCTCTTGATCAAAAAGGAAGCCCTGCAGCAGCAACGGGAGATCGATAAGCTGCAACGGCGTCTTGGTGGCCTGCGTGATATGCGCCGCCTTCCTGATCTGGTATTCATCACCGATATCAATCGCGAAGACATTGCAGTTCGGGAAGCCAGCAAACTCGGTATCCCGATCATCGCCATGGTCGACACCAACGTCAATCCCGATCCCGTTGACCTGGTGATCCCGGCTAACGACGACGCGATTCGCGCCATCAAACTGATCACCAATGTCATATCGCAGGCAGCCCAGGAAGGTCGCCACATGCGTGAGGTGATCGAGGCCGATGAGGAGGAAGACTACAAGGCCGTAATCGACGAAGAGATCCAGGAACCTGAGATCTATCTCGGTCCCTCTACCCTGGCGAAACTCGCCAGCGGCGTGGGCGCTGCCAGTGACACCCCTGAGACAAAGGTGGTCGAGGTGGTCGCCGAAACCGAAACAACCGAAATAGTTGAAGAGACCGAAGTAGAAGGTGAAGTAATCGAAGAGACCGAGGTGGTAGAGCAAACCGAGGTGGCCGAGGAAGCTAAAAAAGAGGTGATCGCGGAAACCGAGGTCGACGAGGTGGCTGAGGTGGTCGAAGAAGTCGACGTGAATGAGAAAGAAGAAACAGCCACCGAGGAGCAGGAAGAAACCGAAGCGGTTGAAACTGCCTGAGCAGCTCTTTTTTACGTAGTAAACGAGGGCACCGGTGAATTTACCGCCGGTGCCCTAATTGCGAAAAGTTAACCAGGCGCGGCACAGCCAGAAACCCCATCCCCCTCCAGCGGCAGAGAACAGGAAAAACAAGCAACTGTACCCTGTCGCCAGGTCTGGTCTTCCGCGGTAGCCTTAGGTCTGGGGCAACAAGCTGTGACTGCCTGACGAACAAGATACAGGAGAAAAACGTTGACAGTTACAACAGCGATGGTAAAAGAACTGCGAGCTGCCACCGGCGCCGGCGTCCTTGACTGCAAGAACGCGCTGACTGAAGCCAATGGCAACTTCGACGAAGCGGTTGAGTTTCTGCGCAAGCAGGGACTTGCCACGGCCGCCAAGAAAGCCAGTCGCGAGGCCAATGAAGGCCTGATCGGCAATTATGTCCACATGGGATCCAAAGCCGCATCCATGATCGAGGTCAACTGTGAGACCGATTTCGTGGCACGGACTGATGACTTCCAGCAGCTTGTCAAGGATCTTGCGATGCAGATCGTGGCGCTCAAGCCCATCTATGTCAGTCGCGAGGATATCCCGGAAGAGGTCCTGCAAAAGGAACGAGAGATCTATGCAGCTCAGATGGCTGACTCGGGCAAGCCTGATCATATTCTCGATAAGATTGTCGAAGGAAAACTGGAGAAATACTATCAGGAAGTCTGCCTGGTAGACCAGCCCTTCGCCAAGGATGACTCGATGACCGTCGATGACCTGGTCACCCGGGCGATCGCCAAACTAGGCGAAAACATCGTCATCCGCCGCTTCACCCGCTACGAAGTAGGCGAATGAGACAGGTTTGATAGGCCGGAGGCCATGGCAGAATGGCTTCCGGCCCAACTTTAGCAGTTAGTAGCTGTTTGAAAAAGGGTCGAACCCATGGACAAGGCTTTTCAAACAGTGTCTTCGACACCAGCAGTTCAGGAGAAAGTGCCTTGAGCGAGCCCAAGTTTAGTCGTATCCTTCTTAAGATAGGTGGCGAATCGCTGGCTGGTCCCGAGGGTTATGGAATAGACCCTGAGCGAGCTGTTGATCTTGCCTATAAGGTCAAACAAGTCACGGATCTCGGTGTAGAGGTGGCCCTTGTCCTGGGTGCCGGCAATATCTGGCGTGGCAAAACCGGCCTGGCCCATGGCATGGAACGGGCCACCGCCGATCACATGGGGATGCTGGCCACGGTGATGAACGCCCTGGCCCTACAGGATGCTCTTGAACGTATCGGCGTAATCACGCGGGTCCAGACGTCCATCGAAATGCGTTCTCTGGCTGAGCCGTACATTCGATTGCGAGCCATCCGTCATCTTGAGAAAGGCAGGGTCGTGATCATCGGTGCCGGTACCGGAAACCCCTATTTCACCACCGACACTGCGGCAGCCCTGCGAGCAATGGAGGTGGGCGCCGATGTCCTGATCAAAGCCACCAAGGTTGACGCCGTCTACGATGACGATCCCCTGGAAAACCCCGATGCAACCCGGTTTGAGTTCCTGCCCTATCTCGATGCACTCAATCTTCGGGTGGGGGTGCTGGACAGCACAGCCATTACCCTTTCCATGGAGAATCACATGCCCATCTACGTGGTTGACTTGTGGCAGCCAGGCGTGTTAGAATCGGTGGTGATGGGCGAGCAAGTTGGCACCATCATCGCAGATGAAGCAGTTTGGCAAGAGCGACAGCCAGCCACGACCAACAGCCAGGAGCGCCAACGACGATGATTGACGACATCCTTCTTAACGCCGAAGATCGCATGGAGAAATCCATCGAGTCCCTGAACTTTGACCTTCGTACCATCCGTACAGGACGCGCAACTCCCGCGCTGGTGGAACATATCCCTGTAGACTACTATGGCGCACCGACACCGTTGAACCAACTGGCAGTCATCGGTGTGCCCGAACCGCGCCTCATTGTGATTCGCCCCTTCAACCCTGGCGACATTGGCGACATCCAAAAGGCCATTTTGCGCTCCGATCTGGGAATCACACCCTCTAACGACAGCAAGGTGATTCGTCTGGCAATCCCACAGCTGACCGAAGAACGTCGCAAGGAATTGGTGCGCCAGGTGGGAAAACGGGTGGAAGAAGCCCGGATTTCGATCCGCAACATCCGCCGGGATGCCAATGAGGAACTCAAGTCAGCCGAAAAATCCAAGGATATCCCGGAGGACGACTTCTATTGGGGTCGAGACGAAATCCAGGAACTGGTCGACCGAATGATCGAACAGATCGATGGGATCGGTGAGGCCAAGGAGAAAGAGATCCTGGAAATCTGATCCAGTTTCCCGGAAGCGGACCTATGACCTCGAACGACGAGACCAACGGTACACAGGTGATGGCGGGACAACTGCGGATTCCCCATCATGTCGGTATCATTATGGATGGCAATGGCCGCTGGGCGCAAGAGCAGGGATTGCCCCGCTTTATGGGCCATAGAGCCGGTACCGACAATATTCGTCAGGTCCTGGAGGCATCTGTTGGGTTCGGGATCAAAGTGCTCACCATCTACGCGTTTTCGACGGAAAACTGGGGCCGACCACCGGCGGAAGTGCGAGGCCTGATGCGGCTGCTCAGCCGCACGATCGAAGAGCAACTCCAGGAACTCCATGAAAACGGCGTCCAAATCCGCCACAGTGGTAGTCTCGTGGGCATTTCCGAGCCACTGAAAAAGCAGATCACCCGGGCTCTGGAACTGACCAGCAACAACGACCGGATCATTCTCAACGTCGCGTTCAACTATGGCGGTCGAGCCGAGATCATCGACGGCATCCGGCGCGTCATCGAGGATGGCCTTGCCCCGGAACAGATCACCGAGGACATCTTCAGCCATTACCTCTACACCCACGATCTTCCAGATGCCGATCTGATCATCCGCACGGGCGGCGAGTACCGGTTAAGCAACTTCCTGATCTGGCAGGCAGCTTACGCCGAATACTACGCCACACCCACCTACTGGCCAGATTTCGACGAGGCCGAATTGAGAAAAGCCCTTGAAGCTTTCAGCGATCGGGACCGGCGCTTCGGCCATGTCCAGGTGACCTGACCCGTGCTCCGCACCCGCGTCCTCAGTGCCGCCGTCTTGATGGTCGTCGTGGCTGTCCCTGCGGTCCTTGGTGGCCTGCCTTTCTTTGCACTGATCGCTGCCGTGGGCGTCCTCGCCACCTGGGAACATGTCAACCTCTTTCGGCAAGGTGGCTATGAGCCAAGCCTTGTCCTCGCAATCATCCTTACCCTGTTATTCATTGTCCAGGGCCAGTGGAGCGATCTCTTTCCGCTGAGCCTGGTGTTGACCGTGGCGGTCATCGGGTCTATCTTCTGGAGTCTCTTTCACAATTCCGAGACCCCTGCTACCGACTGGGCCATCGCGCTGGCTGGTTCCCTTTACCTGGGCTGGTTGCTCAGTCAATTCGTCCGCCTGCGCGCTCTTGAAGATGGCCTTTTCTGGCTCCTGGTGGGAGCAATCGCTATCTGGGCGGCCGACGTAACCGCCTATTTTGCCGGTCGCGCCTTCGGACGGCATCCCTGGTGGCCCAGGCATAGTCCCAAAAAAACCTGGGAAGGCTACCTTTCAGGCGCGGTTGCCAGCACACTTTCCAGCGCCCTGCTTGGTCACTGGCTACTGGGCCTTGGCTGGCTCGAAGGCGCTGCACTGGGTTTACTGATTGGGTTGGTCGCGCCGCTGGGTGATTTGGCTGAGTCGATGATTAAGCGCCAGGTAGGCGCCAAAGACTCCAGCAATCTGATCCCCGGCCACGGCGGCATCCTCGATCGCATAGATAGCCTTCTGGTAACGATCCCTCTGGTATTTTTCTGGGCATCGCTGATGCCGCGTTGGCCAATCTAATCTGTCAGCCCGCCCTTGTCATTATCCGTAGTTCAGCCGACCATCCCCGGTCAATCTGAGGAAGGACTCAATGACTACAGCACAAGTTGCCGTTGCGCCACCCCCTCAACCGTCTCGCCTTTCCGTCCTGTCGTGGGCCCTTTACGACCTGGCCAACACGATCTTCTCCATGAACATCGTCTCCCTCTATTTCGGCCTTTGGGTCGTCAATCAGATGGGAGGCAATGACGCCGATTACGGCAATGCCAACAGCATCTCGATGGCGTTGATGTTTTTCACCGCGCCGATTTTGGGTGCGCTTTCTGATCAGGCGGGGCGTCGCATGCCCTTCCTCATTGTCACAACCCTGCTCTGCGTGGGCTTCACCGCGCTGCTGGGAACCTGGGGACTGATGATCAGCCTGTTGCTCTTCATCGTCGCAAACTACATGTTCCAGGCCGGCCTGATCTTCTACGACTCGTTATTACCCGTCGTCAGCACCGAGGAAAACCGGGGGCGAGTTGGCGGCCTGGGGATCGGCCTGGGTTACATGGGCTCCTTCATTGGCGTGGGAGCCGGACTGCTGCTCCTGGACAGGATTGGCTACACAGGAATCTTCCGCCTGACCGCAGTTCTCTTTCTGGTCTTTGCCATACCTTGTTTCATCTTCGTCAAGGAACGGACAACCCGGGGGAAACGCGGCCTGGTTGAAATCGGACGGGCAGCGATCAATCAAACCTATGTCCAGGGCTTTCGAAGAATCAACAACTGGACTCGCTACTTCGGACTCTGGGCTGTTCTGGGCATCCTGCAGGGTTTGCTGGTTACCGGATTGCTGGCACTGGCAGGGAGCCAGGTCGCCTGGTGGTATCCGATCATAGGTATCGGTGTCGGCCTGGTCCAATCGATTATCCTGATGCCCGTGGTAGGCCCCGTCCTGCACGCCACCCGTTACGAGGGGCTACCCCGTTTTCTTTTGGGGCGGGTCTTCTACACCGATCCTGTCAACACGGTAATCGTATTCATGGGCATCTACGTCACTAACGAGGTCGGCTTCAGCGATGATCAGGCCCAGTACCTGCTGCTCATATCCATTGTCTTCGCCGTGATCGGAGGTCTGCTGTGGGGAGTGGTCGTCGATAAGATCGGTCCCAAACGCAGCCTCAACATGGTGCTGGTGCTCTGGATGGTGGTGTTGGCCCTGGCTGCCTTAATCGCCATGATGGACCTGTCTCCCTGGCTGTTTTGGGTCGTAGGCACCCTGGCAGGGATTGCTCTGGGCGGCACCTGGGCCGCCGATCGTCCCTACATGCTGCGACTGGCTCCACCCCGTTTCATCGGTGAATTCTATGGGCTGTACAGCATGGTGGGCCGCTTTGGCAGCATCATCGGTCCCTTCATGTGGGGCTACATTGCCGAAACCATCGGGCTGGGACGACCGATGGCCATCCTTAGCCTGCTGGTTTTCATCGTCATCGCTTTCGTGATCCTGCAGGGAATCGACGAATCGCCAAGAGACTGGCCCGCAGAGTTGAAGGAATCGGTGTCCACCTGAGCGCAAGGGGCCCGACGCTCTCTGCAAGCCACCAAACCTGACTTTCACTTGTCGACCGTTCCTGTGTTATAATCGGCCCGCGTCAAAGCTGACCCGGGATCATGTCCGATGGATCATCAAGGAGGAGTTCATCCATGGCTGAACAACCCGATCGCAATCTCGCTTTAGATCTTGTCCGCGTAACCGAAGCCGCTGCCCTGGCAGCCTCCCGCTGGATGGGTCGTGGCGACAAAATTGCCGCCGATCAGGCCGCCGTCGATGCCATGCGTTTGATCCTTAACTCCATCGATATGAACAGTATCATCGTAATCGGGGAAGGGGAAAAGGACGAAGCGCCCATGCTCTTCAACGAAGAGGAGTTGGGCACCGGCGCAGGGCCCGAAATGGACATTGCTGTCGACCCCATCGATGGTACCACCTTGACGGCCAAGGGTGGCTCAGGAGCGCTGGCCGTGGTGGCTCTTTCCGAACGGGGCAGCATGTACTCACCAGGCAGTCTGGTTTACATGGATAAGATTGCAGTTGGGCCTGAAGCCAGCCACGTGATCGATATCAACCAACCGGCCGCCTACAATCTGCACGCGGTCGCTCACGCCGTCGGAAAACAGGTTGACGACCTTACAGTAATGATCCTGGACCGCCCTCGCCATGAAGAACTTATCGGCCAGGTGCGCGACGTCGGGGCGCGCATCCGTCTCATCGCAGACGGGGATGTGGCTGGCTCCATTGCAGCAGCCAGTCCGGACACGGGCATCGATGTTCTACTGGGAGTCGGCGGCTCACCCGAGGCAGTCATCACGGCAGCAGCACTGAAATGCATGGGAGGCGGCATGCAGTGCAAACTCTGGCCCCGCAACGATGACGAACGACGCTATGCCGAGCAGCATGGACACGACCTGAACAAGGTGTTCGGAATCGATGACCTGGTTGCCAGTGACAATGTCTTTTTCGCCGCCACCGGCATCACCGACGGCGAACTCCTTGAAGGTGTCCGCTACATGCGCGGCGGTGCCAGCACCTCTTCTATCGTCATGCGCTCCAGGTCGGGCACGATCCGGACCATCGTCTCGCAGCACCGCTGGGATAAACTGATGCGTATCAGCCAGATCAGTTACGCCAGTTCTGATCTCGCCATGCCAGATTGAACTTGGTTTTCCACCGACACAAACTCTCTTTCGATACGGAGAAGAATCATGGACCGCGAAATAATCAAGACGACGGCAGCGCCTGCCGCGGTTGGCCCTTACTCGCAGGCAGTTCGGGTGGGAGACCTGGTATTCACCGCTGGACAGATTGGAATCGATCCCCAAACCGGCGACATGGCTGAAGGGCTGGAAGCGCAGACTCGACAGGTGCTATCCAATCTCAAGGCTGTGCTTACAGCGGCGGGAAGCAGTGTCGACGGTGTCGTCAAGACCACCGTGTACCTTCAAAACATGGCGGATTTCACCGCCATGAATGCCATTTACGGCGAGGTTTTCGCCAGCGCGCCACCTGCCAGATCGACGGTGCAGGCGGCAGGCCTGCCCCTGGGCGCCTTGGTCGAAGTCGAGGCCATTGCCCTGTGTGAGAAATAGGCAATTGAGGGTATGATCGCGTCCCTCTTCCGAACAATCTTCTGCTTGCCATTTGAAAGATTATCCGTTATAATCATGCGACACTCTTGGAGGAGAAGCATTAAAACCATATGAATGATTCCAGCAAAGTTGTACCGGTCCCGGAAGAGGACATGGCTGAAGGGGCTAGCGCAACCACGCCTGAAGCCGAGGCCGAATCGCAGGTGAACTCGACGGACGTCACTGAGGCCACCTCTGTTGAGCCGAACGGCGAAGCCATGCCTGAGGAAATCGTCGCTGAAGAAGCCGAAGCGGTTGCCGAAGCAGAGGTTGAAGTGGAAGTCGAGGCAGAGGTAGTCGCCGAGGCGGAAGCTGAGGTCGAGGCTGAAGCCGAAGCGGTTGCCGAAGCAGAGGCTGAAGTGGAAGTCGAGGCAGAGGTAGTCACCGAGGCGGAAGCTGAGGTCGAGGCTGAAGCCGAAGCGGTTGCCGAAGCAGAGGTTGAAGTGGAAGTCGAGGCAGAGGTAGTCGCCGAGGCGGAAGCTGAGGTCGAGGCTGAAGCCGAAGCAGAGGTTGAAGCGGCAGATGAAGATGATGTAGAATTCGATCTCGAGTCCATCGAGTCCACGGAAATCTCAATGGAAGAATTCGTGGCAGATTTCGAATTCAAGCCGCTGCGCTCCGGTGAAATCCGCGACGGCGTCGTCGTTAGCATTACCCCCAGCGAGATTCTGGTCGACGTTGGTGCCAAGTCCGAGGGCTTCATCCACAACCGTGAGATGGAGCGCATGGGCAAGGAATACCGGGAAAGCCTCAACGTGGGCGATCCGGTCGTCGTTTATGTGGTCCGGCCCGAAGACCGCGATGGCAATGTTGTTTTGTCTCTCAGCCGCGCCCAGCAGGAACGCGATTGGCGTGAAGCAGAGGTATTCCTGGAGTCTGGCCAGATATTTGAAAGCAGCGTAATTGGCTTCAATCGCGGCGGAGTTATCTGTCGTTTGGGCAAAGTACGCGGCTTCATCCCCGCTTCCCAGTTGGTCACAAAACCCGAACGTCCGGCCGAAGGTGGCGAAGAGGACCGCTGGTCCGGTCTGGTTGGCGAAAATCTGTGGCTGAAGGTCGTTGAGTTGGATCGTCGACGCAACCGCCTGATTCTCTCCGAGCGACTGGCCGTTCGCGACCGTCGGCGCCAAAAAAAGGAAGAGTTGCTCAGTGAGTTGAAGAAGGGCGACGTCCGAAAGGGCCGCGTTAGCAGTCTGGCGAAATTCGGAGCATTTGTCGACCTGGGTGGTGCTGATGGTCTGGTCCACGTTTCCGAGCTTTCCTGGTCCCGGGTCAACCACCCCAGCGAGGTCGTCAGCGTCGGCGACGAGGTTGAGGTCTATGTGTTGAACGTCGACCCGGAACGCCGGAGGATTGGTCTGAGCATGCGGCGCATCGAGCCCGAACCGTGGAGCGTCGTGCATGATCGCTATGCCGTGGGTCAGATCGTGGACGGCGTGATCACCAAGCTAGCCAGCTTTGGTGCCTTTGCCCGCATCGACGGTATGATCGAAGGACTGATCCACATCTCCGAACTGGCCAACCATCGAGTGACTCATCCTAAAGAGGTGGTCAGCGAGGGCGATGCCTTGAGTCTTCGCATTATTCGCATCGACCCGGCCCGCCGGCGCATGGGTTTGAGCCTCAAACGCGCTACCGAGGATGAGTATGCCGAGTTGGACTGGCGCGAAGGGGAAGATAATGTCGAGCCAGTCACGGCCGAGAAGGACGAGGATGAAGTAACGGACAGC
>JAYELL010000033.1:76831-88492 GCA_034717495.1 Chloroflexota bacterium
GAAGTAACGGACAGCGATGTCGAGGACGAAGTAACGGACAGCAATGTCGAGGACGAAGTAACGGGCAACGATGTCCAGGATGAAGATGAGGTAACGGACAGCAATGTCGAGGACGAAGTAACGGGCAACGATGTCCAGGATGAAGATGAGGTAACGGACAGCAATGTCGAGGATGAAGATGAGGTAACGGACAAGGATGTCGAGGATGCCCCCGAGTCCTAGATCGTCTCGCCTATAGGAAAACCTTCAGGTTTCAGGACCCATTGCTTTCTGCATCTTTTTCAACCAGCAGGCTTGGCAGAGAGGCTGATTCGTGCCCGCGTATCAGCCTCCTTTCATTTTTTGGAACCTGGCCTACAGGCCATTTGGAACTCGCCCTACTACGCAACACGTGGTGACTTGTGCTATAATCGCAGTAGGATGTTACCCTTTTCGGCAAAACCGCTATCCTGATCTGTTCAGGTAAGAATCCCGTATTGCACAGCAACTTAGTGACGGAAAGAATTTTTTAAGGAAGTCAACCATGTCTGACAAACTGGATCGCTTCTCCAAACGAGCCCGCAAGGTGCTGACAATGGCTCAAGAGGAAGCCCAACGTCTCAACCACAACTATATCGGCACTGAACACTTGCTTCTCGGCCTTGTCAAGGAAGATCATGGTGTCGCCGTGAAAGTGCTGCGCGAGCTTGGTGTGGAGCCCATCCAGGTGATCCGTGCTGTCGAAAAAGCCGTGGGCCGTGGCGACCGGCCACCCTACGGTAAACCAACGCTGGCGCCTCGCACCAAGCGGGTCATCGAGCTGTCGGTGGAGGAAGCTCGGCTCATGGGACACCAGTATATTGGCACCGAACATCTGCTGCTCGGTCTCGTACGAGAGGGCGAAGGTATTGCTGTCAATGTATTACGCAGTCTCGGCGTCAGCCTGGATAAAGTCCGCACACAAACAGCCCGCAGCTTGCTGCAGACCGAGCAGATCCAGGATCGTAAGAAACAGGAAAGCAAAACCCCACTGATCGACCAATTGGGGCTTGATCTGACCCAGCAAGCCGAGGAAAATCTCCTGGATCCTGTGATTGGTCGCCAGAAAGAGATCGAACGAGTCATTCAGATCCTCTCCCGGCGAACGAAAAACAATCCCGCTCTGATCGGTGAACCAGGTGTTGGCAAGACTGCCATTGTGGAAGGCCTGGCCCAGCGCATTATTACCGGCGACGCGCCGGAATCGTTGCTGGACAAGCGCCTTCTGATGCTGGATGTAGGGTCCCTGGTGGCTGGCACCATGTACCGGGGCCAGTTCGAGGAACGCCTGAAGAAAATCATCGACGAGATCAAGGAAAGTGGCGCCATCCTGTTCATCGATGAGGTGCACATGCTGGTGGGCGCCGGTTCGGCAGGCAGTGCTGTCGATGCCGCCAATATCCTCAAGCCAGCCCTGGCGAGGGGAGAGGTCCAATGTATTGGTGCAACGACCCTGGACGAGTACAGACGCTACATAGAAGGCGACGCCTCCCTGGAACGACGCTTCCAGCCAGTCTTGGTCGAAGAACCAACCATCGAGGAAACAATTACAATTCTGGAAGGCATTCGTGCGGTCTATGAGGACCATCACAAGCTGGCGATTTCTGATGACGCTCTGGTGGCTGCGGCCCAGCTGTCGGCCCGCTACGTGCCCGATCGTTTTCTGCCTGACAAGGCTATTGATTTGATCGATGAAGCAGCCAGCCGGGTACGAATGTACAAGTCGCCCGAAGCCAATAATCTGAGAGAGGCCTTCGTCGAATACAAGGCGCTTCAGAAAGAAAAAAATGAGGCCATCGAGCTTGAGCGGTACGACGAAGCCATCGATCTGAGATACCGGGAGGTGGAGCTGAAGCACCAACTCGATCAGATGCGACTTGGCTGGGAATCGCTGGCCAACAGGCCGCAGATGACCGCTGAGGATGTGGCCGAGGTGGTTGCGATGTGGACAGGTGTGCCAGTCCAGCGCATCGCCGGGGAGGAAAGTGAACGTCTCCTTCAGATGGAAGAGGCCCTTCACCAGCGGGTTATCGGTCAGGATGAGCCAATCCTCGCGATCTCCAAGGCGGTTCGCAGAGCACGGGCGGGATTGAAGGATCCCAAACGGCCCATCGGCACTTTCATGTTCCTTGGCCCGACCGGCGTAGGCAAGACTGAACTGGCCAAGACGTTAGCTGAATTTCTATTCGGCAGTGAAGAGGCCTTGATCAAGCTCGATATGAGCGAATTCATGGAACGCCATAACATCAGCCGGCTGGTGGGCGCACCCCCTGGATATGTTGGCTATGAAGAAGGTGGCCAGCTCACCGAGGCGGTCCGTCGCCGGCCCTACAGCGTCATTCTTTTTGACGAAATGGAAAAGGCCCATCCTGAGGCCCACAATATGCTTCTGCAAATCATGGAGGATGGTCACCTCAGCGACGCCAAGGGGCGCCGGGTAGATTTCCGCAACGCCATTCTGATCATGACATCCAATGTGGGCGCGAAGCTGATCAAAAGAGCCAGCAAATTGGGTTTCGCCTTTACCGCTGACAACGAATCCAAGCGTGAACAAGACTACGAGGCCATGAAGGATCGAGTGGTGGATGCCTTGAAGCAGGAGTTTCGCCCTGAATTCCTCAATCGCCTGGATGGTGTCATGGTCTTCCGGCATCTGTCCAAGGAAGAGCTCACCGAGATTGTCGATCTTGAATTGAAACGGGTTTATCTGCAACTGCAAGAGCACGAACTTGCCCTCGAGTTGATCGATGAGGCCAAGTTCTTCCTGGCCGACGAGGGATACGATCCAGACTATGGTGCCCGGCCACTGCGCAGGGTTGTGCAAAGCCATGTTGAGGACAGACTCAGCGAGGGCTTGCTTGCCGGAGACTTCAAACCTGGTGATACAATAACTGCCTCGGTGACAATTGATGACGATGGCAAACGCCAACTCGTGATGGAGGTCACTGCTTCCCGGCCTGTCGATCTGGAGGACGATGACTCGGCCGACGAGTTGATTGAGATGGCGCTGGCCTGAAAGCGAATCAAAGCAACAGTGGTTCAGCCATCCGGGCTGTCGATCAGGACCGACTCGCCACGTGGCGAGTCGGTTCAACTGTTCAGGTTCATGAGCGTTCTCTCGTGTCTAAGGCCAGGAACGGTGGCAAAGAATGGGGGTCTCGCCAGCCAACCGTAAGGTAACACGCTGGCAATAGGGCCCATTTTCTGGTATAATTTTGGTGTATCATAGTCAGGCTGTGCAGCCACCGGGCATTCCGGGTGCTGTCCGACTCTCGATCTTGGAGGAGTAACGTGGGTTCCGGTTGGACTCGAAATGGTTTCGTCTACTTGTTGATCCTGGTGGCAGCTGCTGCCCTGTTCTTCAGCCTCTTTCCCCAGGGGCAGCGAACGGAGTCGGTCGAAGTCAGCCAGATCGCCCAGTGGATTGAAGAAGGTGAAATAACAAGCGTCGACGTCGAGGGAGAAAACCTGACCGTCACGCTGGATAATGGTGAAGTCTACGACTCCACCAAAGAAGAGGCCGTCTCATTCACCGAGTTGATGGCAAGCCTGGGTGTTTCGTCTGAAATGCTCATGCCACCCAATTTGGTCGTCACGGTCAATCCACCAGCGGAGATGGGAGGCTGGCTCGCCTTTCTCGGAGGTATTCTTCCTCTGATATTCATCGGCGCGCTCTTTTTCTTCCTGATGCGACAGGCCCAGGGTTCCAATAGCCAGGCCATGTCCTTCGGAAAGAGCAAGGCGCGCATGTTCACCGGCGACAAGCCCACCGTCACCTTCGACGATGTGGCCGGCGCCGAGGAATCGAAAGAGGAACTGCAAGAGGTTGTCGAGTTTCTCAAGGAACCACAGAAGTTTGCTGCCCTCGGTGCCCGCATCCCCAAGGGTGTGCTTCTGGTCGGCCCTCCCGGTACTGGCAAGACCCTCATGGCCAAAGCTGTCTCCGGTGAAGCTGGGGTGCCCTTCTTCTCCATCTCTGGTTCCGAGTTCGTCGAGATGTTCGTCGGCGTGGGTGCCAGCCGTGTGCGGGACCTTTTCGAACAGGCCAAGAGCAACTCGCCCTGCATCGTTTTCATCGACGAGATTGATGCCGTGGGCCGCCAGCGCGGCGCCGGGCTGGGCGGCAGCCATGATGAGCGAGAGCAGACACTGAATCAGATACTGGTGGAGATGGACGGCTTTGACACCGATACCAATGTGATCATCATTGCCGCCACCAACCGGCCTGATATTCTGGATCCTGCCTTGCTGCGCCCCGGTCGTTTCGATCGCCGGGTCATTATGGATCAGCCGGATGTCAAAGGGCGCCGGGCAATTCTGGATATCCACGTGCGGGGCAAGCCCCTTGCGGAAGAGGTGGATCTGGATGTCGTCGCTCGTGGCACACCAGGTTTCGTGGGTGCCGATATCGAGAATATGGTCAACGAGGCCGCTATCCTTGCCGCCAGGCGGGGACGGCGAAACATCGGCCAGGCTGAGTTGATTGAAGCGATTGAACGAGTAGCCCTGGGCGGTCCCGAACGCCGCAGCCGGGTCATCTCTGCCGCAGAAAAACGCATTATTGCCTACCATGAGGCAGGCCACGCCGTCCTGCGCAAGGTCCTGCCCAATACCGATCCAGTTTACAAGATCAGCATCATTCCCCGTGGTCAGGCTGCAGGATATGTGCTCTCCTTCCCGGAACAGGATCGAGGGCTGGTTTCGAAACCCTTCTTCATGGACTTCATTGCGGTAGCTCTCGGCGGTCGGGTGGCTGAAGAATTGATCTTCGACGAAATCACCGACGGTGCCAGGGATGACCTGGATAAGGTTACCCAGCTGGCGCGCCAGATGGTCACACGCTACGGCATGAGCGATACCTTGGGGCCTCTGGTCTACGGTCGCAAGCAAGAATTGGTTTTCCTGGGCCGGGAAATTTCAGAGCAACGAGACTACAGCGAGGCCGTGGCAAACGAAATTGACCGGGAGGTCAAGGCCTTTGTTAAAACAGGCTACCAGGAAGCGAGAGAGCAGTTAGCAGCCAATCTCGACAAACTGCACCTGGTTGCCACCACCTTGATGGAAGTTGAAACACTGACAGCTGAGGAGTTTGAGGCGCTTTGGGATAATGAAGGAGAGGCTGTCTCTGCAACACCTCCCAGCAGTGCGCCCACCCTGCCACCGACGCCGGAGCGTCCCCGCGAGGATAGTCGGGGTGAATCCAAACCAGCGCCGACCAGTCCGGCCCCATCACCGGCCTGACCGCTGGCGTTCCTGTGATCGCCAGCAGGAGAATACCGTTACGTTTTTTCGCCTTTCCGAATTGTAGCTGAATCAGCCGGGCTTCACATGCCCCGGCTGATTTTCAATGCCGCGAAATGCAACTTCTCTCCTTCCTGCCCTATCCCTGGCTTCAGGATGTCATCGCCTTGTTTCTCACCTTCGGTGCGGCGTTGAGCTGGCTGCGTTTCACCGACTCCCTGGCAACACGCAAGATCGTCTCCAGAGAACTCTCCCGCAAGCTCATCCACATTGGAACGGGACCGATCTTCGTCCTGTGCTGGTTACTCTTCAGCGGGGAAGTACAGAGCCGTTGGTTGGCCGCCCTTGTCCCCGCCGCGATCACCCTTCAGTTTTTTTTGATTGGAATGGGCTGGGTAAAGGACGACGGCGCCGTGCAAGCTATGTCCCGCGAGGGCGACCGTCGCGAACTTCTCTACGGGCCGACGCAATATGGAATCATCTTTGTTACCATGACCCTCATCTTCTGGCTCGATTCTCCCATAGGAATCATCGTTCTGATGATCCTGTGCTGGGGCGACGGGCTGGCTGATGTTGTCGGGCGCCGCTATGGAAAGAACGTCCTTCCTTTCAACCACCGCAAAACCTGGGCTGGCAGTACCGCCATGTTGGTCAGCAGCTTCGTCTTCTCCTTTGCCTACCTGGCCCTCTTTCAACGGCTGGACGTGTGGGATATTGACCTGGCGCGTTCAGTGGTGCCCATCCTTTTGATCTGTCTTGCAGCGACGGTTGTGGAAGCTGTGTCCGGAGAGGATACCGACAATGTGACTATCACTATCGCGGCCCTGGGCATGGCCTGGCTGATAACAGACGGCATTCCGATCTGGAATGTGCCGTTCCTGGGATAGTAAAAGTGCTCACGCCACAGCGCCGGTTTTCCCAGCGACTTCTATACGTCTTTCTTTCCTTCTCGGTCATCCTCATTGTCGGAACGGTCGGATACATGATCCTGGAAGGCTGGGATCTGCTGGACGCGATCTACATGACCGTGATAACCGTCTCCACGGTCGGATTCAGCGAAGTTCACCCCCTGTCACGAACGGGCCAACTTTTTACGATGGCGGTCGTCCTGGCCGGCGTTAGCACGGTTGCCTTTCTGTTTAGCACCATGGCTGATTACATCGTGGCTGGCGAGCTTCAGGGCACATTACAGCAAAGGTGGATTCAGGGCAAAATGGAAAAAATGCAAGATCACTATATCGTCTGTGGTTATGGACGCGTCGGCAAGCAGGTAGCAAGGGAATTGGAAGCCCAGGGTAGCAAAGTGGTCATCATAGAAAACGATCCGAACCAGATGCAAGAGACTGCCACCACAACGCGGTTATTCGTCCACGGAGATGCCACGGACGACGAAATCCTGCGTCAGGCCGGAATCGAACGCGCCCGGGGAATCGTTGCAGCTACCGGAAGCGACGCCGAGAACGTTTTCATCATTCTCTCGGCCCGAGCCTTGAACAAAGATTTGACCATTGTGGCCCGCGGAATCGCCATGGATTCCGACCGAAAGCTTCGCAAGGCTGGCGCCGACCACGTCATCTTGCCCCACGCCATCGGCGGACGGCGCATGGCCGGCGTGCTACTGCGCCCCACGGTATTGGATTTCCTGGACGTGGTCATGAACAGCGAGGATCTCCAGCTCTGGCTGGAGGAGATACCGGTCGAACCGCAGGCTGAACTGGCCAACTGTAGCGTGGATCAAGCGAGAGTGCGGACCCGGACCGGCGCCAACGTTTTAGCGATCAAGACTGTCGATGGAGAGATGCTCACTCCGGTGGCATCCGATTACTTCATAGAGCCGGGAGATGTCCTGGTAGCCCTGGGCACCCTTGACCAGTTGCATCAGCTTGCCCAGCTGGCAAACCACAAATGACACAGCTTGCCTCAGCTCAGCAAAGGCTGGCAGGATAACGCGCTCTGGCCAAAAATAGTCAGAGCGCGTCCCGGTGTCGGTTTGTTCACCCAGGTGTTTCGCGAGTCACCACGGCACCGTAGGGACACTTGTCCACGCAAACGAGGCAATACTTGCAGCGCGCCGCGTCCACCAGCGGCGCTTCATCCCGGTCAATCCATAAGATGGCTGCCCCCCGGCACGCACGTTGCGCAGTGCAGCGCGCGCAAAGACGGCAAACATCGGGGTCAATTGTAATAACCATAGGCAACTGCTTGGATGCATCTAGATGAAAATGATCTGAGCACCCTCAGTCTTTTCGAACATCTCCATGGCTCCGATAACACCATCCACCTCTGGGACGAAGTCGTCGTCAGTCAGATTCATCATGTCCACCGACATGCGGCAGGCGTAGATCTCGGCGCCCGAGTCGTGGATCATCTCCAGGAACTCGTCAACCGGAGGCATGTCCACTCCGTCGATCTGCTTGCGCATCATACTGGTGGCCATATTGGTTATGCCAGGCAGGCCAGCCACAAAATTCGGCATTCCCGTACTGGGGTTGCCAATGGGCACGAATTTCAGCTCCTTCTGCTTGTTTTTAGTGACAATGTCCATTCCCCAGAAGGTGAAGAACATCACTACTTCGATGCCTTCCATGCGGGCGGCATTGGCCAACACCAGGCCAGGATAGGCCATATCCAGGGTGCCCTTGGAGCATATGATCCCGACTTTTCGCTCTTCAGTCATCGTAAACCTCCAATATTCATGAGTAAATGTGTTAGATACAGCCCTTGGGCTTACCAAGACCGGCAATTCGGGCTACCTTCTTGGCTGGCCCCTTGGGAAAGAGCTGGTAGAGTTCCTTTGTGTTTACACCAGACTGCTTCGTGATGCGGCGCAGGGTCGGCGACTCGCCGGTCTTGCCATAGTCCTCGCGCACGAAGTTGATCACGTCCCAGTGGCGGTCACTAAGCTCGATGCCCTCATCGGCAGCGATTGATTCGGCAACTTCCGGTGTCCAGGCCGCGGGATCGGTCAAGAATCCATCAGCATCCATTTCGACAGTCAGTTCAGTGACAGGGGTTGTCATTGTCGGAGATTCTCCTTTTGTGATTTGTGAAATTCGATCAGAATGTTGTTTACGGGTTGTCAATTCAGTCCATGGCTGGTACAACCGAGTCTCTTAATCCTCGCCCACGGCCTTCAACATTTCCAGTGTCGTCGCCATACCGCGGCGAACCTGGGGATCACGCAGCTGCTTCAGGATGGACCAGGTCGATGTTTCGATCTTGTCCGGATCCGCTTCCATCTCGCGCATGGTACCCGCCAGGTGCTGTACCGTGTTCATCACCTCTGGCTGGGTCATCTCCTTGACTGTTGTCAGGATGGTTACCACGTTGTCGCCCAGCTGGCGGACATCCTCGGGCCCAAACGCCTCCGCTATGTTGTCCAGGACATATTGAGCCTCGCGGATCAGGCGAAAATAGCCTTTGCGCTCCATCTCGTCCAGTTCTTCCACCAACGAAAGGAACGCTTCATTCGCGATGGGAGAAGCATCCTGCACGAAATCGGACAGACTCTCCAACTGGTCGAGCATATTCTCGATATTGTTGGTATTTCGAGCCAGGCGTTTGACCAGATGAAGCAAATCCTCGATTTGCACATGGGGTTCGATTTCCTGCAGCTGTTCGACAGCCACCATGTACATGTCGTTTGCGATCGGGCTGAGATCCGCCTTGAGTTCATCCCACTCACGCTGCCGTAGCTGTTGCTGGCGTGCGACCTCGCTCAAAAAAGTTACCTGTTCGGTGAGGTTATCGATCTTTTGATTGAGTTCAGCAATTGCCAGGTCTTGTTGCACAGCCGGGTCCTGTTCCAATACCAGGTTTTGTTCCATCGAAGAGTCCCCCATTAATTCCACTTGCCGGCCATCTGCAATTCGGCAGTGATGGGCAGCGGCTTACCCTTGAGCAACAGGTTCCAGTACATCCAGCGGAACATCATCTTGCCCCAATGGTTCATGCGCGACTCCTGCAACAGCGAAAAAGGGCCAATCCCCGGTAGCGGGTACTTGCCGGGAAGCGGCTCCACATCGTAGTTGAAGTCAATCAGGAAACCCTTGCCAAAGCCCGATTCGATGTAACAGTTGGCATGCCCATCGAAAGTATCTCGCAGTTCCAGCCCGTCGATGTAGCGCAGGAAATTCTCGATAAACACATCACCCTGGAAATGAGCCACCGATCCCGCCTTGGAGCTGGGCAAATCGGTGGCATCGCCGAGGACGAAGATATTGTCGAAATCCTTCGCCTTCAAGGTATGCTTTTCGGTGGGAACGTAATTGAGTTCATCACCAAGACCTGACCGTTCGATAACTTGGCTGCCCATGTTGACCGGCACGCTCACCAGCAGGTCATATTCCACCTCGGTCTCATCGTAGGAGCTGATCTTTTTGGCATCCGGATCAACCTCGGCAATATTGAACTCCGGAATGACCTTGATATTCTTCTCCTCAAGAATGTCGCCCAGGAGATCGGCAGCTCGGGGCTTGGTGAAGGCACCGGGCAATGGCGTGGCAAAGACCAGTTCCACTTTGTCACGGATTCCTTGCTCAAAAAAGTACCAGTCGGCCAGGAACATGAACTCCAGTGGCGCTACCGGGCATTTGATGGGCATTTCAGCCACATTTAATACCAGCCGTCCCCCATCCCAGGTACGCAGTTGTTTGGCCAGGGCAACAGCGCCGTCCACGGTATAAAAGTCGTAGATCGATTTACGCCACTCGTGCTCGGAAAGGCCCGGTGTTTCGTCGGGGGCGAGATGGCTGCCCGTTGTGATGATCAAATAGTCATAGGGCAGCGAACGGCCATCGTTTTTGAGCGTTACCCGATTGTTGGCGGGATCGATCACCTCGATCTCCGAGATGATCACCTCGACGCCGCGCGGTAGATAGTCACGCCGTGGCCGCTGCACGTCATTTTGGCCATAGATGCCAAACGGGATAAACAGAAAGCCCGGTTGGTAGTAGTGGACCTCCGATTGATCGACGATGGTGATCTTCCATTCAGTGAGATCCAATTCCTGTGAGAGCTTATTGGCGACAATGGTGCCGGCTGTCCCGGCACCCAGGATAACGATACGTTTCATCAGCGACAAACCTTTCTTTTTTCTGGAAACGGGGCAAGAATTTGCTCCGTTCAGGTCAAACCTGACCTATCCTCGTTTCCTTAAGAGTTGGAGGAACACCTGCGGTTACAACTGAGTGATCTCAGCAATGCTTTGCAGGCGGCCAAACAACTCATTTCGTTCGTTGGCAATATGGGAAAGTATGTCGGCTACCCGTTGAACGAAGGGCAATACCCGGGCCTGCCCGGCCTCGCTCAGGGTATGGACTTCGCCGACGTGCTGCTCAATCAGTGCCGGATCAACCTCAAGATCGGCTGCGATCTGCGCCATCACCATCTCCGGAGGTGGCCAGTCATCCGGAGCAATTCCGCCCACCACAAGCATGGCCCTGACTTCAGAACCGACCAAAATCAATGCTCTGGTGCAAAGCAGACCCAGGTGGCTTGGTCGAAACCTGGGTGCCACCGAGGGATCGCGGGCCCACCGTGCCCATAGGTCCAGACAGCGGTTGCGGGCCGCGGGCGATTCTTCGACGGCGTCGAACAGGCCACAGGAATTGCTCGGCCGCGTGATTTGCTTGCCCTCCAGATCGGTGACAACCATCATCACACCCAACGCGTCGGCAAAACTATCCTGGATCAACTGAACGCATTCAAGCGGGAACAGTTTTTTCAGGCTGCCATTGTAGGGAACGGCCCCTTGAGATGGCGGCATTTCCACGCCAACGCTGCTTCCCTGAAGCCAGGCCTCTACCTGGTCGCGCCGAAAACGCCATTGATTGCCCACCTTCATAGCAGGAAGGCGACCACTGTCAGCCATCCGATAGATGGTTGTACGATCGACCTGCAGAATCGTTTGTAACTCCCGCGTGGTCAACAACTCGGTCATGGGCAATTTCCAGTAAATATTGGCACAAACATGGCCTTACAATACCACATCTCGTTCCCGAAAAATATGATCTAAATCATATTCAGGAAGATTTGATGCAAAAAGTTGTATTTGATGCATTATTTTCCACTGAATACATCAGATATCCACCGCAACCAGTCAACATGTCGCCAGAATCAGAAGGGTGAAACGGGCAACTTGATTTGTTTTTTTGTGTCTCATGGTGTAAACTACTATACGCGTTATAGAATACCCTTCGGAGGTTGTGCTTTTTTATGGCGGCACGTGGACAGGTCGATGGTCGCAGCAAGGTGCTGGACATTACGATAACCAATCTCAAAAAGCGTTTTGGTGAAGGCGCCATCATGAAACTGGGCGAGGCAGCTGACCTGCGGGTCGAAGCCATCCCCACCGGCTCCCTCTCCCTCGACCTGGCTCTTGGCATCGGTGGCGTGCCCAGA
>JAYELL010000034.1 GCA_034717495.1 Chloroflexota bacterium
AAGCGGAAATCCTCGCTTCGCTCGGACTTCGCTGCGCTTCGCCCCACAGCGGCGCTTTTGCGCCGAAGGCGCAACGCACCTTGGGGGTTCCGCTTAGCTCGCGCACCGTTAGGCCGCTTTACGAAACCTGTTTTATACTTGGGTAATTTTGTCAGGAGATACGAGGTAGAGTAGACTGAGATAGAGGCACAGTTTCGTGCAGCGTCTCCAACCCTTCAGGAGGTGTCAGATGAGCGTACACATTGGCGCAAAGCAGGGGCAAATTGCTCCAACCGTTCTTCTACCCGGCGATCCGTTGCGAGCCAAGTACATTGCAGAAACAATGCTGGAGGATGTATTCTGCTACAACGAGGTCCGCGGGATGTTAGGTTATACGGGCCACTATGGAGACAAGCGCGTCTCGGTCATGGGATCCGGCATGGGTATGCCCACCTTGTCCATCTATGTAAACGAGTTGGTGAGTGAGTATGGCGTCAAGACGCTGATTCGCGTTGGGACGTGTGGGGCACTCCAGTCTCACCTGAAGGTCGGCGACATCGTGCTCCCCATGACATCCTCCACAGACTCCCACATGAACAAGCTCCGCTTCCAAGGGATGGATTATGCACCTGCAGCCAGCTTTGATCTCTTGCTGAAAGCCTATGAAGCCGCCAAAGCACGTGAGGCCAGAGTGTATGTGGGGGGCATGTTCTCCGGCGACACGTTCTACGCCGACGATCCTGAATGGTGGAAGATATGGGCTGCGTATGGCACACTGGTCTGCGAGATGGAGACGAACGGTCTGTACACGCTTGCGGCAAAATTCAAGGTTGATGCTCTCTCCGTGCTGACCGTGAGCGACAGCCTGGTGACCGGCGAGTCCTCAACAGCCGAGCAACGGGAAAGGGATTTCCCGCTGATGGCCGAAATCGCATTGGAGATTTCGCCTTGTTCTGGTTAGAGCGCCTTATCTTGGTCGTAGCGGCCTAACACGCGCATGCAGCCGACACGCGCTTCGCGCGTGGGTATCGAAGAGGGTTACGGCATTGGTGGGGGTTGGTTGGCGGAGTTGGCAGGGCCAAGCCGCGCGTGCGGCTGATGCGCAACCGTCCGGTGGATAGAGAATCAGATTAAAAGACTCCACCAAGACGATGTATCTACTAATGGGATTGTACGTCGTCAAATTTCATAAAACGACGTACACCGGTGAAAACCACAAATCCTGAAGAGAGAACGGTACCGTGAACGATATTCCTGGTACACAGCAACAGTCCAAATCTGGGGACATGCGATACGCCTTGCTAGCTATGACATGCAGCCTGACTATTATGGTGCTGAGTGGTTGTTGGGAGCGGGACATGCCGATTACGCCAAAATCAACTTTGCAGCCTACGTCGATTGTTACCGGGTTACCGGTGTCTACGCCTGACCTGCGCTGTATCGAAGATAGCGACTGCGTGATCGCATTCAGGCTCGATCTCTGGTGCGATTGCGGGAGCATCTACAGCCGTGAACAGGTTGAGGGCGACCCCAACTTACTGCTTGTGTGGGAAAGACGGAAGTATCCATATACGGTGCCACGGACGACCCGCACACCGACAGGGCCG
The DNA here is from genome assembly GCA_034717495.1 of Chloroflexota bacterium. NCBI lineage: Bacteria > Bacillati > Chloroflexota > Chloroflexota bacterium. The sequence goes on from JAYELL010000034.1 coordinate 1,587, forward strand.
ATTGCCATGTGTAAACCGTGCGGCTACCACCCGACAGGGGCAATTTGCTGGGAGGGGCGGTGCAAACTGCCGGACAACCAGGTGGAAATGCTGCGATTGTGTGATGGCTTGGTTGATCAACCTCGCGCCGGCATCTGCTATGACGCCGCAGCCTACCAGGCCTTTCAGGAAACTGGTACTCAGGGTGCTCTGAAGATATGCAGGTTGCAGAAACGCCCGGATTTAGAGGCCGCATGTTTTTCCAACATCGCCAGCTTCCTCGCCCAAACCGATGCAGAACGCGCCAATCAGTTGTGTAAACTGATTGGTGATACCACCTCGATCACTCAGGCGGATTGCTTCGAAAAGGTCCGCATCACCAGCCCTACGATTACTCCCACACCCACGGCGACCACGACGCCCTTCCCCACGACAATACCAACCGCCCGATCACTCGACTCACCATTGCCCACGGTCACGCCCACGCCCACTAGTGTAGCCCAGTTCATGTCGCCATTACCAACGCCGATCGAAGGCGAGTAATGACAGGGTAACACCAGGACGAATTCGCTAATCATTTGAGTACAGACGCCGATTAGCGTATAGTTGGCCCCTTTGTCAAGACCACGAATCGACGAATCTAAGGTGATGGACATAACGTTCTGGTCGAACGATAAGAAGTTGAACAAGGATTAGGAAAGAAGTCATCGCTTTCCGGTCTGCATCGACAACAGGCGTGCAGTGAGCGAACAGGTTCGACTTCGCTCACTGTACGCTTTCTGCTGGCTGAACTGCCCCGGTCTCATGCCGAAGGCACCCCTTTGGGGAGGGCCGCCGGTTGGGGGACGGAATCCACTTCCCAACTTTCCACTAGACGCAAAGACAGACGCAAAAAAGACGCCTGGCGACCGCTTACCCTGTATAATGCCCGGCGATGGATGATTTCGAGGGCAACGCTCACTCGTTCATTGTAAAAATCTGGTTGGAGGAAACAGCTGAAGAGGCCGGCCAGGCGCACTGGCGCGGGCGCATCACCCATGTACCCAGCGGCACCTACCGCTATGTTCAACGGCTGGAGGATATCAGCGCGTTTATCATCCCTCACATCCGCGCGATGGGCGTGGAACGAATTTAGGGATGTCGGGCAATTTCGACAGCCGGCGCGGGGCAAACAGCACGCCTGTTGCCGGCATGTCGGGTCCCAATTAAGGAGAGTTACCGATGCCAGTCACACCGACCTATCCGGGAGTCTACATCGAGGAAATACCCAGTGGTGTGCGAACAATCACCGGCGTTTCTACCTCGGTCGCCGCTTTTGTCGACTACTTCAAACGTGGTTCGATGAACAAAGCGGTGCAAATCTTTAGCATGGGTGATTTCGAGCGCGGGTTCGGAGGCCTGGACGAACTCAGTGAAGCCAGCTATGCCATTCAACAGTTCTTTCTCAACGGCGGCACTGAAGCCTGGGTGGTCCGGGTGGCCAGCGCAGATGGCAGCAACCCGTTGGCCAAGGCAACCGCGACCCTTTTCGACAGTGCCAGTGGCGGCTCCCAGGCCATGGCGATCTCGGCTGCCAGCGAGGGGACCTGGGGCAACAATCTGCGGGTGGAAGTAGACTATGGCACCGCCAGTTCTGCTACACAATTCAATCTGACCGTCTCAGAGGTCCAGACAGTCAGTGGTCGCACGGTGGTGACCAGACAAGAGGTGTTCCGAAACCTCTCGATGACCAGCACCGATCCCAGCTACGTCAAGACTATCGTGGATGACGGTTCAACGCTCATGAGAGTGGACTCGACCGCGGGCAGCAATCTTCCTCAGGCCTCAGGCTCACTATCTGGTTCCACCTTCACCTTCCCCGCCAACCCACCTGGGGCAGGGCTGCCGCTGCTGGTTGACGTCATCCTGGACGATGGCACCAGCGCCGTGACCAAAACCGCCAACCTGGGTACGACGGCCATCGCCAGTGTGGAGGAGGCTGCCGGCCGCCTGCAAAGTGGCATTCGAGGTGCAGACCCGGGAAATCCAGCCTGGGCGCAGGCTCGTGCAGGAGTTGTGGCGGGCGTTCTTCAGATCGTGGCTGGTCCCTCCGCGCCAGGTACTATCTTCACCTTCGCCGCTGCGGCAGCCGATGCCAACACCGTCGGGAACCTGGCTCTGCCCACCGCGGCGGGTACGGAAACCAACGTTGCGCTCTACCAATTGGGCTACAATGGCAGCGCCATTGGGGCCCAGGGCGCGGGTGCTGCCACATCGGTGGGCGGCAATGGGTTGCCGCCCGATGCCACGGCCCTGCTGGGCAGTCCGGCTGTCGATCCACCAACCGGACTTCACGCTCTGGACAAGGTCGACCTGTTCAATATTCTCTGCCTTCCTCGCATTGCCCGGGTGAGCGGCACGTCGACAAACTTCGCCGAGGCCCAGGTCGATGCTGTGGTCAGCGCAGCCACGACCTATTGCAACGCACGGCGAGCTTTCTTTGTTTTGGATACCCCCAGCAACAAGACCACCGTTTCCCAGATCAAGGACTGGATCAACACCAAGGCGACATTGCGGGACAAAAATGTTGCGCTCTACTTCCCCCGGGTCCAGATCGCCGATTCCCTGCAGGATTTCCGCCTTCGCTCCTTCGGCGCCAGTGGCACCATTGCCGGGCTCTACGCACGCACCGATGCCAACCGCGGTATCTGGAAAGCGCCGGCGGGCGTTGACGCGGCCCTCCGCGGAGTCACCAGGTACGACGTCAAACTGAACGACGCCGAAAACGGCACCCTCAATCCTCTGGGAGTTAACTGCCTGCGCATTTTCGATGTCTTCGGCAATGTCTGTTGGGGGGCCCGTACCCTGGACGGTGCCGATCAGCAGGCCTCGGAGTGGAAATATGTTCCGGTGCGTCGGCTGGCCCTCTTCCTGGAGGAAAGCCTGTTCAGAGGAACGCAATGGGTGGTCTTCGAACCCAACGACGAACCCCTTTGGGCGCAGATTCGCCTCAACATCGGGGCGTTCATGCATAGCTTGTTCCGCCAGGGCGCCTTCCAGGGTACAACGCCGCGCGATGCCTATTTTGTCAAGTGTGACAAGGAGACCACGACTCAGGATGATATCAATCGCGGCATCGTGAATATCGTGGTCGGCTTTGCACCGCTCAAGCCGGCTGAGTTCGTGATCATCAAGCTCCAGCAGATCGCTGGTCAGATCGAGGTATAGAACCATGGCCCAGTTTACCGTCAATACCCATCGTTTCGATCCCTACAAAAACTTCAAGTTCCGCGTCAGGTGGGACGGCCGCTATGTGGCAGGAGTCAGCAAGGTCAGCGCGCTCAAAAGAACCACCGAGGTGGTCACCCACCGGGAGGGAGGCGATCCCAGCAGCAGCCGCAAATCGCCGGGGCGCTCCGAGTATGAGGCGATAACGCTCGAGCGTGGCGTTACCCATGACCAAGAATTCGAGCAGTGGGCCAACAAGGTCTGGAACTTTGGTTCAGGGTTGGGCGCCGAGAGTTCGCTGAAGGATTTCCGCAAGGACATCATCATCGATGTCTACAACGAGGCTGGCCAGCTGGCGATCGCCTACAAGGTGTATCGCTGTTGGGTTTCGGAATACCAGGCGCTGCCTGATCTGGACGCCAACGCGAATGCCGTTGCCATCCAAACCCTCAAGCTGGAAAACGAGGGCTGGGAGCGCGATTACGAGGTCACCGAGCCGACGGAACCGACCTTCACTGAACCATGATCTGGTTCGCCGGCGAGTTTCTTCCGGACATCCGGTGGTCATACTATCAGCCCACCGGCCGGGTTTCCCACGTAAGACCGGTGCCAGCGCTGCGGGAGCGTGGTCCATGAGCGGGATCGCAGGCAACTCGAGGTCATCCGCTCGACTCTGGCTGCATGTCTGGGAGCAATGCCAGATGCATGGGTCTGTGCAGCGAGCCCTGTTGCTGTTGGCCGGCGCCGAACCGCAAAGCCCTGTCGAAACCCTGGCAACGCTGTCGATCGGCCAACGCAACCGCCGGCTGCTGGCGTTGCGCGAGTCTCTCTTCGGACCCGGCTTCGTTGGCCTTGCTACCTGCCCCCAATGTGGTGAAAGGATTGAAATGACCTTTGCCGCATCTGAGATCAGCCAGGCTATGGCGTCCATTCAACGGTCAGACGCCGGGATCACCGGGTCACCCGAGGTTGATTCCGAAGGCGGGGAACATGGCGCAACGACCCCTTCATCCCTGGTTGCGATCGAGGACAGGTATCTGTGGAGCGACAGCAGCTTCGAGGTGATCTATCGCCTTCCCACCAGCCAGGACCTGATGGCCTTAGATCCCGCTCACGGGTCCGGCGCGCGACGAAAACAGCTTCTGGATCGCTGTATCCTGGAGTCTCGAAGTGACGGCGTGAACGTGGCGCCCGATCAGCTACCGAGCGAGGTGAGTGCCGCCGTTGTTGCCCATATGGCGGCGGTTGATCCCTTTGCACTCATGGAGACGGACCTGATCTGTTCGGCCTGCGAATACCGATGGCCGGTCCAGTTCGATATCCTTTCCTTTCTGTGGGACGAGTTGAACGCGTGGGCTGAACGCATGTTGAATGAGGTCCATACGCTGGCTTCGGCGTACGGTTGGTCTGAAATGGAGATACTGGACATGGGTCCCTGGCGGCGAGGACGGTACATTTCGATGGTACTTGACCGCGGAGCTGTCACATGACCGATTACCTGGACAATCTGGTTCAGCACAGCCTGCCAGGTTTGCCGGAAGCGCTGAACGTGCTGCAACCTCGGCTTCCAACCCGCTTTGAAGCGAGTGGAGTTGAAGGAGTTGGGTTGGCGCGAAGTGCGAATGTGGACAGCATCGAGACGCTCGATGGGCCGGGGTTGGATCCAGGGAGATGGGAAACCAGTCAATCGACTCCAGCCTTAGCTGAAGAGAGATGGCCTGGGCAACCGGCTCCCCGCGCGATCGGAACGCAACAAGGAATCCTGGAAAGTCCCTGGCCAGGCAGCGTGCCTTCTTCCGATCATGAGGGTCGCCCGGTGACGCAGCCAAATATCAGGATGGATCGCGACCCCAAGATATCGAACGACCTGGACAGTAGTCCGCCGGCAGGCATGGTCTCAGAGACGAAGGCAGCGACTCCCATTTCGGTCAAGGATCAGACCCAGACGATGAACAAGGGTCAGGACTCTCTGGCATTGGGCAAACTGGCAAACGCTGAGACTGTCGCCTGGCAGTCGCCCGGCCTGCCTTTGCAATCATCGAACATTGGTCGGTATCAACGGCAGATCGAGCCCAAGCTCCAGCCGCCAGTGCGAGGTTTTCAGAAAGAGGCCAGAACCGGGCCAACAGTGGCTATCACAATTGGGCGCATCGAAGTGCGGGCAATCACGCCACCGGCACCGACTCGACCGGTCCGGCGAGCGGCGCTGCAGTCCAAACCCAATACCCTTTCGCTGGATGACTACCTGCGCGGCCGAACACCAGGAAATCGGGGCACGGCCGGAGGGAGTGGCGAGTCATGAGTAATGCCCTGGCTATCGCAGCCGTCACGGCTGTGTTACGGGACTTGCTGAACAATGGCCTGATCGATCACGACGTCACCGGAAGCCTGGGTGGCAACGTGACTGTCAGCGCGCTGCCGCCGGACCGCATTCAGACGGGGGATAGCAGCGAGCAGGCCCAACTGAACCTGTTTCTTTACCAGGTTTCCCCCAACGCCGGATGGCGCAATGTTGGTCTGCCCTCCCGCAGTTCAAACGGTGACCGGCTCAGCAATCCGCCGCTGGCTCTGGACCTGCACTATCTGCTTACCGTCTATGGCGCTCAGGAGTTTCATGGCGAAGTGCTGCTGGGTTACGCTATGCAAATCTTGCATGAGACGCCGGTGTTAGCCCGGGACGCTATTCGCGAGTCTCTGGCAGCGCCACCCCCTATTTCGGGAGGGGTGCTGCCGCCGGCGCAACAGGCGCTGGTTGCGGCAGAGCTGGCAGACCAGGTTGAGTTGATCAAAATCGTTCCACAGGCCTTGAATCTGGAGGAACTCTCCAAGCTTTGGACAGCCATGCAGGCCAAGTACCGTCCCTCAGCGGCCTACCAGGCATCGGTAGTCCTGATCGAAAGCAAACGTTCCACCCGACCGGCGTTGCCGGTACGGACGCGCAATGTCAAGGTCTTCACCTGGCGCCAACCGGTGATCGAACAGGTGGTGTCGTCCGAGGGGGCCGATGCCTGGATATTCGAGGGCAGCACCCTGCTGGTCCAGGGTTATCAATTGAAGGGCAATGTCACCCAGGTGCGCTTCGGTGAGGTCGACGTGACGCCCGCCGACACCGACTTAACCGATAGCGAGATTCGGGTGGCAGTCCCGGCAGGCCTCCAGGCGGGCGTGCAAAGCGTTCAGGTGGTCCAGCGACTCGATCTCGGCACAGCAGCGCCGTCTGAGCCCCACCGCGGTTTCGAGTCCAATGTGATGGCGTTTATTTTGCATCCTGTGATCGAGGCGTCCGGTCCGGTACCCCCTGCGGTGATTGGCCCCACGGTTGCCAACGTCACGCCCACCCTGGTCGACGGGACACCGGTGATCGTCGACGGGGTGACGCTTCAGTCGGCCGATGTGACGGTCAACTTCGCGCCGCGGGTAGGTCGATCCCAGCGGGTGAGGTTGCTTCTGAATGAGTTCAACCCCCCGGCCTCCCGCCAGGCGAGGGCCTATTCATTCAATGCGCCCCAGGACAATGGCATTGCCGATCCCCTTCAGGCCGATACGGGATCGATCGTATTCCCGATCTCCTTTGTCGCGCCGGCCGACTATCTGGTGCGGGTCCAGGTCGATGGCGCTGAGAGCCCACTCACAGTTGATGGCACGGGCCAATACGCCTTGCCGAGGATAACGGTATGAGCGACACTGTGACGGCCAGCTCTCGCAGGCAGGAGACGTCGGAAAAAACCGATGCCCAGCGGGACTTTCTGCTGGACAACCAGCGTGCGCTGGTCGCCGCCCTCGAGCGACTGCGCGTCATCTTGCAGGCATATCTGAGCGGGCAGCCGGGCAATGTAGCGCCCGCGATCGAACCACCGATGCTGGCCTCGCTGCGTGCAACTTTCGGTCTGACTGCCTTCGAGCGCGACCTGTTGTTGCTGGCTGCCGGTGTCGAAATGGACAGCGAGATCGGAAACCTTTGTGCCCAGGCACAGGGTGGAGCAACCGGGATCCAACCCACCTTTGGCCTTGCTTTGTCGATGCTTCCGGATGGACATTGGAGTGCCCTTGCGCCCACCGGGCCGCTGCGGTCCTGGCGGCTGCTGGAAGTGGGACCGGGGCCTTCACTGATTCACAGCCCGCTGCAGATCGACGAGCGGATTCTGCATTTCCTGGCTGGGCTTCAACACCTTGACGAGCGGCTGGCTTGCTATGCCTTGCCGGCGGATGCCCACGTCGATCTGGTGCCTTCCCACCGGCGACTGGCAGAGCATCTGGCTGGGCTGTGCCAGCAAGAGGGCAGTGATCCATCGCCCGTCGTGGCGCTCTGCGGCGGCGTCCCGGCCGACCGGCGGCTTATTGCGGCGGTAGCTTGTGACCTGGCGTCGCGACCTCTCTGGAGGTTGGCCTCCGGCGATTTGCCGGCTGGCGAGCTTGACAGGATGGCTCGACTTTGGGAAAGGGAACAGGCGCTGGCCGGCAGCATCCTGTTGCTGGAGTGTGATGAGCTCGATGGCAGCCGGGGAAGTTCTGCAAATGGTCTGGTTCGCCGCTTCATTGAGCGCGCAGGGTTTACCGTGTTCGTCTCATCCAAAGATCGCCTGTTGGGAATACAGCGTCCCATGGTTGTCCTGGAGGCGCAAAAACCATCGAGAACTGAACAGCGCAGCCTGTGGCAGCAAGTTCTGGGGCCGGCTGCCGGCAGTCTCAATGGGCAGCTGGATGGCCTGGTTGCCCAGTTCGACCTGAGTGCTCATGCCATCCACTCGGCGGCTCAACTGGGTGTAAGTACGGGAGAGGACGATCTATGGCAGGTATGTCGCCAACAAACCCGGCTTCGACTGGACGATCTGGCCCAGCGTGTTGCGCCGGCAGCGGGATGGAAGGATCTGGTGCTTCCCAGGGGCCAACTTCTTCTGTTGCGCGAGATTGCGGCGGCAGTCCGGCAGCGCACCCAGGTGTACGATGTGTGGGGTTTTGCCCGCAAAAGCTCCCGGGGTCTCGGCATCAGCGCCCTCTTTGTTGGAACCAGCGGTACTGGCAAAACCATGGCGGCTGAAGTGCTGGCCCAGGAACTTCAACTGGATCTCTATTGCATCGATCTGAGCCAGGTTGTCAGCAAATATATCGGCGAGACGGAAAAGAATCTACGGCGGGTCTTTGATGCGGCCGAGGAGAGTGGCGCCATTCTGCTTTTCGATGAGGCGGATGCCCTCTTTGGCAAGCGCAGTGAGGTCAAGGATAGCCATGATCGTTACGCCAACATCGAGGTTAGCTACCTGCTGCAACGGATGGAGGCCTACCGCGGGCTGGCAATCCTGACCAGCAATATGAAGAGTGCTCTCGATCCAGCCTTCATGCGGCGGCTGCGCTTCGTCGTGCAGTTTCCCTTCCCCGATTCGCATCATCGGGCCGAGATCTGGCGCGGGGTCTTTCCGCAGGAAACGCCGACGGAAGGCCTGCAGCCAAAAAAACTGGCGCGACTCAACCTGGCGGGGGGCAACATCCGCAACATCGCGCTGGGTGCGGCCTTTTTGGCGGCCGATCAGGGCCAGCCTGTGCGGGCTGGCCATATCCTGAGGGCTGCAAGGGCCGAGTACGCCAAGCTGGAAAAGCCCATGAGCGAGTTAGATCGTCTGGGCCTGGAGCAGGATGATGACTGACAAGGCTAGCCGGGGATTGAAGACCCCCGCGGTTCCAGACAGGGTGTCGGTTCACATCGAGGAACTGATTCTGCATGGGTTTCCCGCGGCCGATCGTATGCGCATCGGCCGGGCGGTGGAACGGCAGCTTGCCCGTCTGCTGGCTGATGGGCAGATGCCTGGCAACTTCACAGGCCATGAAAAGATCTCCGCCCTGGACGGCGGATCGTTTGCCACGAGCCCAGGAATTCGTCCGGAACAGATTGGTTCGCAGATTGCCGGAAGTGTTGTCCAGGCATTACAGCAACAGCAAACGGTCTCCTCTCGTTGGACGGAAGGAACGGACCAATGAGCCAACGTGCTAACGCCACACAGAAACGATCAGGCTCGGCAACGCGGGTTCCCCGGAACCGTCATTCGCGGCTGGCGGTCAATCGACCCGGGGATCGATACGAACAGGAAGCGGATCGCATTGCCGACGCGGTGGCCGGTGGCGCGTCCGGCCGTCCTGATTTTTCCATTGCGGCGGTGCCCATCGTTCAGCGGCAGGATCGGGACATCGTCTCGGAAATGCGTGGCATCAAAAAGCCCAAGCCGGAAGAGGAGAAATACAAAGAGGCGGCCAAAAAGGTCGGCGACGCATTTCTGGAAACGGCTCCCGGCAAGGAGATCAAGGCGAAAGCGGAGCAACTGGGTGATGCTTTTATCTCCACACTGCCGGGCAAGATCATTGCCGGTACTGCCCTGGCCGGGGCTGTTGCAGCCCTGGCTGCCACCCACTCGGAATTGCCCATCGGCATCCCTGAGATCTCGCTGGACAAAATCAAGCCTGGTCTGAAGATGCAGATCACCTACGAGGGTCCGGTGGACAAACCGACCAAGGTGATGGCCACCTTCACCTACAAGTTTGGGCCGGCTCCCAAGGCACCCAAAAAACCGGCCATGAGCAAGTCAGAGAGATTCCGGGCGGAAACGGCTCGTATGCAGCTGGAACAGCACAAGTTTCGGGAGAGCATGAAAACGCCGGAGGAGAAGGCCCAGGACCAGGCGATGATCAACGCCTGGCTGATGCACCGGAATCGCCAGATGGGATTGTTACCCGGCTTGACCCCTGGGGCTGCGGAACAGACCTATGGACCGCAACCGGATGCTGGCAAGCAGGCCTCTCCCGACGACCTGAAGCTGAAGGGCGAGACGAAGACACCCAGTCGTGCCGAGATGCCCAAGAAGAAGGAAGAGGGATCGCTGCTGATGCGCAAAGCCACCGGCCAGGCTGAAATTGGCCATGCGCCATCGCAGGTCCATGATGCTTTGCAGTCCCCGGGCAGGCCATTGGATGACAGCACGCTATCCTTCATGGAGACCCGCTTCGGCCATAGTTTCGCTCACGTGCGTATCCACACCGATGCCGGGGCAGGCCAATCAGCCAGAGCCGTCAGTTCCCATGCCTATACCGTGGGATCAGACGTCGTTTTCGCCAGCGGGCAATACTCGCCGCACACTGCTGCCGGGCGGCATCTGCTGGCCCATGAATTGGCCCACGTCGTTCAGCAGACTGGGCCAGCCCCCCTTTCGCCCGGGTTGGTTTTGCAGCGCAAGGAAGGGGAAGAGGGACTCTCACCCGAGGAAATGCTCAAACATGCTGTCGAGGGTGACGACGATGCGGTGCGCGAGCTGGTTGATTCTCAAGAGTGGGGGAAATTGACCTTCGATGTCGCGCAGGGGAGTCAGCTGATCGTCAACCTGTTGGATGGTGCAACGGGCGATGATGATGAACTGGCAGGTCTTGGGATTCTGCGCAAGGCGTTGAAGCTCAGCCTGTTCGACGATTTATTGCTCAAACTCAAGGCCCGGAGCCGCTTTGGCCAGTTGATGGACGACTACCATGGCGCCGAATATCGCGATCTGCTGGATCTGCTGTCAGGGAACATCAAACACCTGAAGGTCAAGGTTGCCTACCTGGACGAATTTGTGGTCATGTGGTGGGTGCGGGAGCACGAGGAGCGGGCTGTCGTCCTGCTGCTGGAAAAATCCGCGATGGATGAAAAGGTCAAGCTATTGACTGATGATCACCGGCGCAATGAACTGCGGGACGCCATTGACAATCGCGATCTTTCCTTCAGGTATGAGAAGATCATCGGTGAGGCGAATCAGGGGCGCCAGCAAGACCTGAAAATCCAATTGCGAAATATCTTCGGTGTCGAGGCCGCCAAAACGGTGAAAGCTGGTAAACGAACCCAGGCTGAAGTGGACCGGCTCCTGGTGGCGGCAACGGTTGATCTGACCAGGGAGTTGTTGGACTACCGAGAACAACTTGATGACCTGCTGAAGGCAAAACCGCCCGATTTCGGACAGATCAGGAAACTCAACAAGGAGTTTGAGGAGCGATTGAAGGCTCTTATCGTGAATAAGACAGCCGAGTTTGGCCTGGAACTTAAGTACAACCTGGAGTTCAACCGCTTGCTGGACAAGACCTACGGGCTCAGCTGGACTCCTGAAGACCTCAAATTCTTTGATCGGCGAATTCTATCCAGGATTCCACCGGAAATCCTCCTGGCCAATCCAAAATTCCGCAGGATATTGCGTGCAAGAGAGCATCCGGACGTGGCAGGTCGCGCGCCGATGAGTGGCCGGTACATCAAATTATACGGCGGTTTGACCTTCGGTACCACGGTTCACGAACTTGGACACATCCTGAGTCGTGACGAAGCTCATCGGCTTATGGGTGAGTTCATTACTGAATTCAAGTGGGAGCATCTGACAAAAGGCAATCTGAAGACCCATGTTCGTAATGATGGGAAACGCGAGCGCTTGATAAAGCGGATGGAGGCAGACCGAAAAAACAAACGGACCAAGGCGAAACACCGCCACGGGGATCATTATTACAAGTACGACAAAAAATCGGACGACGCCGATCCGATGTATTTCCGTTTTCCGGTGGATAGCTGTTTCGTTTCTTCCTACGCGACCGTTCATCCCAACGAGGATTTTGCAGAGACTTTTGAAGAATACGTGAAGAATCCCAACAATCTTTACGATAGCTGCAAAAAGAAGTATCAATTCATGCGTAGAAATGTGTTTGGCGCCTATCTCTTCGACAAACAACGTAACCGTCTCCTGGGGGAATTCGATGCTGAGCGAAAGCGTCAACTGACTTCAACACTGGTGGCGTCGTTGCGGGGAGGGGATTTCGCAGTCGACGATCACCTCAACGACAAACACCTGGATCCCCTGCGAACCGAATTGCGAAAAGCTCTTGCCGCCGAAAAGAAGGCGGTGGCAACAAGCACCGCAAAGGATGAACGGCCAGGAGAAGGTGATCTGGTTCCCTTCAAGAGTGCTGACGTTCGTGCCACCGCGGCACCATTTTTGAGGAAACTGAAGGCGATCGTGGTGCTGAGCGCACGACTGGCCCAGCCCTGGTCCCAGCATAGCTTGGCGCTGGACGGCGAGATGAAGAAGGTACCTGCGGGTGTGTTTTTTGGCGGCGGGCAACGGCTTCGCCATCGATTGGACAGCGCATTCCAGACGGATGCTCTGGCAGCTCTCGACCTCCAGGCGAAAAAGATCCTGGATGGCAAGGAGTCGGAGGTCGACCTGGAACCGGGCCTTAACAAGCTGATAAGCAAATTCCAGTCGGCGGTCAAGGTTTTCGGGAGTTATGCGCCGGTCTATCATGCCCTGGCCAGTCCCGAGTTCCAGGTGCAGTCAAAGCCTTCATCTTCTCAAGCCAGGTTTGGTCCCTTCGGAGCGGGTATCATGAGTCAAATACCGCCAGGTGACGCCCGGCGAACGAAAGTGGAAACTCACATACTGTCCTGGCGGAAGAAACTCGTGAAGCAGCGGAAGAAACTCGTGGTGGATATCTTTGATAACCTGCTGGCCGGCATATCGTTCGTCAATTCAGGCCTGGAACACCCCGACGTTCTGTTGAAGGAATACAAGGCAGATGTGCGAAAATTCGCCAGGAAACAGGGCCTGGCCATTCGCCGGAAATCGCAAATCGGTCAGGAAACGCGCGAGGTCACGGATGCGGCCGGCCTCCAAATGACGGGGGCGGGTCAACCGCTGCCTGGCGAGACCCGAACGCTGATGGAACGCAGCCTGGGGCTGGACTTCAGCCAGGTGCGAATCCACGCCGACTCGTCCGCCGCCCGGTCTGCCCGGTCGGTGCACGCGCTGGCCTATACGATAGGATCGCACATCGTTTTCGATGCAGGCCAGTTCGCACCCTCGACACCGGGCGGTCAATGGTTGTTGGCCCACGAATTGACCCATGTGGCCCAACAAGGGCAACTGGACGGTGTAAACCATGACTCACTGAATGAGCAGGAGTCAGAGGCCATCCCGGGTGACCTGTCCGCCAGCAGGTCATCAGCGAATGGCCAGGCAGGAAGCGCATGAGCACATTTCCCGGCACTCCCAGGCTGATCAAAGGTGGGCTCGTACTGATCGACCCTGTCTCGGCTGCCGTTCAGCAGGTGATCACGTTGCAGTACAACCCCGATACGATCACGCGCACGCTGCAGGTTCAGAGTGTAGGCGAAACGGCCGACCGTTCCGAGGCGCTGCGCCTCAAAGGCCCCCCGGTGGAGACCATTAGCCTTGAAGCGGAAATCGATGCGAGCGATCAGTTGGCTGCAGGGGATTCCTCGGTGAGTGAGTTGGGCGTTGCGCCTCAACTGGCCGCACTTGAGGCTACAGTTTATCCGGCCAGCAGCCAACTGCAGCAGATCAATGGACTGGCTCAAAGCGGAACCCTGGAGATCATTCCCATGCAGGCTCCCCTGATGCTATTTGTGTGGAGCAAAAACCGGGTAATGCCGGTGCGCATCTCCGACTTCAGTATTACGGAGCAGGCCTTCGATCCGGCGCTGAACCCGATCCGGGCCAAAGTGAGCCTGAGCTTGCGAGTCCTCAGCATCAGCGACCTTCCCTTCAACGAGAAGGGAGGCAATCTCTATATGATCTATCAGCAACAGAAGGAGCAGCTGGTTAGCCGCGGTCCGGGAGGCACCCTGGGTGCTCTGGGCCTGGGAGGGATACCATGAGCGATTCCGAACAAGCGCTGCAGGCGTTGCTTCAGCCGCTGGGAATGGACTCCACGGCCTTTCCACCCACCAGCCGCTATCATGGCATTGAAGTTGCCACCATGGAGACCTCGGACGGTCGCACCATTGCTTACGTGCGACGTCGTTTCGTCCCGCCGCCGGAGCGTTTCGCGTTGCTACAGGAACATACGGTTCAGGAGGGTGACCGGCTGGACAAACTCGCTGCTCAATACATCGGCGATCCGGAGCAATTCTGGCGTCTCTGTGATGCCAATGGTGCGACGCGACCTGATGAACTGACCGAAGAGAACGGCCGGAAGCTACGGATTACCTTGCCAGAAGGCATTCCAGGCGGCCAAAATGCTTAAGGGCATCAATCTTACCCTGATGATCGGTCCGGCTGTGCCGCTGCCGGTACCGGCGGCTGTGCTCGATGCCCTGACTGACATTCAGGTACAGGTCAATTCCGGCGAGGTGACCAGCGGATTCGAGATGAAGTTCACGCTCTCAAAAAACTCGCCACTGCATACCCTCTTTCTTCTGAGTGGCCAGGCGGCAATTCCCATCATGCGTGCGGTGATCGTGGTAACGGTGAACGGGGCGACCGAAGTTCTGATGGATGGTGTGATCACGCATCAGAATGTGAGTCCCGGCGGCGCAGGAAACGACCCCGTGCTGACGGTCAAGGGCAAGGACCTGACAGCAGTCATGAACTGGATCGATTTCAGTGGCATTCCCTACCCTGCCATGCCCAATTTTGCGCGGGTTGCACTCATTCTGGCAAAATATGCCGTCCTGGGAATTATTCCCGTGGTGATCCCCAGCGTTCTGACCGAAGTGCCCATTCCTGTGGATCGAATTCCACGACACAAGGGAAAGGATCTTGCATACGTCAAACAGCTGGCCGAGGAGGCAGGTTACGTCTTTTATCTCGATCCAGGTCCAGCGCCAGGCACAAGCAGAGCCTACTGGGGTCCCCTGATCAAAGTTGGTGCGCCGCAGCCAGCCCTGAACATGGATATGGACCACTACACTAACGTGGAGTCCTTGAGCTTCAACTTCGACAACGAAGGCCGTACGCTTCCCGTGGTATTCATCCAGAACCAGTTGACCAAGGTGCCAATTCCCATCCCGATTCCTGATGTTTCATTGACCAATCCACCGCTGGGCCTGGTTCCGCCCCTGCCGAACGACATCGAGCCTTTGAGCGGCACTGCCAAACTCTCTCCGATCCGGGCCGCTCTCTTTGGCCTGTCGAATGCCGCAAAATCGGCTGACGCGGTGACCGCCGATGGCACGCTTGACGTGTTGCGCTATGGCCGGGTTCTGAAGGCCCGTCAGTTGGTCGGCGTGCGCGGGGCCGGTGTTGCCTTCGACGGACTCTATTACGTGAACAGCGTGACCCACCAGATCAAGCAGAGCCAATACAAACAATCCTTCACCCTTGCTCGCAACGGACTGCTGTCTACCGTTCCCACCGTTCCAGCCTGAGGAGCAATACGAGTCTGAATTCTATGAGCCAAAAAAAGTTCTATGGCAAATATCGTGGTCAGGTCATCAACAACGTTGATCCCATGATGATAGGCAGGATCCAGGTTATGGTGCCCGACGTATCAAACATTGCCTTGACCAGTTGGGCCATGCCCTGTCTGCCCGTCGGTGGCGTACAGATGGGCATGTTTACAGTGCCACCCATTGGCGCAGGCGTCTGGATCGAATTCGAGCAGGGTGACCCTGATTATCCCATCTGGACAGGCTCCTTTTGGGGTTCGACGGCCGAGGTGCCTGCGTTAGCCAAAACCGTGCCCCCGGCCATCGACGGAATCACCCTGCAAACTACGCTGCAAAATGGCATCGTGATCAGCGACCTGCCTGGACCCACCGGTGGCATCATGCTCAAGAGCACGACCGGCGCCACGCTGATCGTCAACGATACAGGTATTTACATCCAGAATGGCAAGGGGGCGATGATCACGTTGATCGGCCCCACGGTGACCGTCAACAACGGCGCGCTGGTGGTCGTCTGAGGTCATTCTGAAGAATGCTATCTATCCGATAAAGGAGATCGACTCGTGCCAGGTCCTTTGCTTCACGTCGGCGCCGTGGTGATTTGTGCCCACGGCGGACAGGCTCAGCCGGCGGTGCCCAATCCCAGGGTGCTGGTAAACGGGCAGCCAACGGTTGCTGTTACGTCACCTTATGTGATCGCAGGCTGCGCGTTCGTGCCGCCCGGCGGCAACGGTCCCTGCGTGACGGCCCAGTTTGTCACTTCGGCGATCCGGGTCACGAGCAATGGACAGCCCTTGCTTCTGCAGGATAGTCAGGCTATCTGTGCTCCCACCGGCACGCCCCTGTTGCCGCTTGTGGTGCAGCCGCGGGTGACCGCCATATGAGGAGGCAGACCAATGACGATGGCACTTAGCAAGACCATGAAGAACCTGGATTATGCCTACCATTTCGATGGTCGGGGCCGCACGGCCGGCACCGGCTACGAGGACCATATTCGCGATATGATCGAGCAGGTGCTGTTCACGGTGCCGGGAGAGCGGGTCAACCGCCCCGATTTCGGTAGCGGCCTCCTTCAGCTGGTGTTCGCACCCAACAGTGATGAGTTGGCAGCAACCACCCAGTTCCTGGTACAGGGCGCTCTGCAACAGTGGTTGGGCGACCTGATACTGGTCGAAGAGGTCGAGGTCGAGGCCCAGGATTCCAGCTTGACAGTCCAGGTGCGATACGTTATCCGGCGGACACAAGAGCGCCGGGTGGCGGAGTTCAACCGCCAGATCTGAGAGTGAGTTATGATCTATTTCTGCTGTGACGAAAGGCGCCGCAACAGCGTTGCGAACCATCCGGTGCTCAATGGGATCGACTATCTGGAGGTGCTGGACGATCCTGGGCTGCCCAACAATCTCAGGCAGCGTACACTCTTCGTTCACTTTCTGAAGGAGGATCATCTTGCCGGACTGGACTCGACGAATATTGTGATCGAGGGTGGCGAGCGGATCCGGGATATCGCTGTGCTGGAAACCAAGGCTGATCCATTGGATGCCACGGTACTGGTGGTCACTGTCGACCAACCGGGCGACTTCTCGACCTATACCTTGCGTTTGGTGGCAGCGCCGGAGGCGTTGAGCCCACCTGAGGACTTCGATCCTCGTCTTTCAGCCATCGACTTTTCCTTCAAGGTGGCCTGTCCCAGCGATTTCGACTGTCTGCCTGTCGATGAATGCCCTCCAGATGTCGAGTTGGCGCCTGAGATCAACTATCTTGCCAGGGATTATGCCAGTTTCCGGCAGCTTATGCTGGACCGGATGGCGACGATCATGCCCGATTGGCCGGAGCGAAATCCGGCCGACCTTGGTGTGGCCCTGGTGGAGTTGCTGGCTTATCTGGCCGACCGTTTGAGCTACCAGCAGGATGCCGTAGCCACAGAGGCCTACCTGGGCACCGCCAGGTTACGGACCTCGGTGAAGCGTCACGCCCGTTTGATGGATTACTTCATGCATGATGGCTGCAACGCGCGGGCATGGGTTTATTTTGATGTCAACGCGCCGGTGACTCTGCTGGATGTGGATACGATCTCTGGTGCGCCCGCGCGACTGTTGACCCGATGTGTGCCAGGTCCGGTGGTTGCGGCCGATGATTTGCCGGCTGTGCTCACAGACCACGATCCCGAGGTCTTTGAGTTGCTGGAAACTGGCTACCTGCACCCCGCTCACAATGAAATCCCCTTCTATACCTGGGGCGATGAGGAATGTTGTTTGCCCAGGGGTGCCACCCGCGCCTACTTGAAGGACAGCGTGAATGGGGACGAACGACCACGCTTGCGTCCCGGGGATGTGATCATCTTCGAGGAACGCCTGGGGCCGAACACTGGCAGCGAGGCTGATGCCGATCCAAGCCATCGCCACGCCGTGCGTTTGACTCGGGTGCATCCGGAAGCAAGCGAAACGATGCAGGCTGGCGGCCCTGGAGTTCGTCCGAGGATAGATAGAACGCCTGCCGCAGCGGTCATCGATCCCCTCACCGGGCAGCCATACATTGCCATCGAATGGGATCCTGAAGATGCGCTGCCCTTCCCGCTTTGCCTGTCGGGCATCACCGACGATGACCATGGCAGTCAACTGGTTTTGGACATCAGCCTTGCCCTTGGAAACGTTGTCCTGGCGGACCACGGTCTGAGTATCACGGACGAGGATCTGGGAGTTGTTCCCGACGCAACGATCTTCAAAGCGGAGGGCAGCGAAGCCCACTGCGAGCCTCACCAACGCCATCCGGTTCCTGCCCGTTTCCGGCCCGGTTTGCAGAGTCAACCGTTGACCCAGCAGGGCATGGTGCCGGCGACAGAGCAGCTTCCTGGTGGTGGTCAACAGAGGGTGCACCGGCCTTTCGACGACGAAGGGTCGGCGACAGCGGCATTCCGGTGGTTGATGCGTAATACCATGCCTGCGGTCAGCCTGGTCGATAGCCTGGAGCGGACCTGGAAATCCCGGCGTGACCTTTTGGCAAGCGAAGAGGATGCCACCGAGTTCGTGGTGGAGATGGAGCAGGGAGGACGGGCCTTTCTGCGCTTCGGCGACGACCGCCATGGTGAGCGTCCCAACAGTGGGCTGGGATTCACGGCAACTTATCGGATCGGCAATGGAACGAGCGGAAACGTCGGTACCGACGTGATCACTCTGCTGGTGACAGGGCAGAACGATGTGGCGGCTGCAGTTACCGGCGTGCGTAATCCATTGCCTGCCCGAGGTGCTGTTGAAGCGGAGCGCATCGAGGATGTTCGCCAGCGGGCACCTGTGGCCTTTCGCACCCAGGAGAGGGCTGTGACGGCCGCGGACTATGCCGAAGTCACGGAACGGCAGCAGGACATGCAGATCCAGCAGGCGGCCGCGACCTTTCGCTGGACCGGCAGCTGGCACACGGTGTTTGTAACGGCCGATCGTTATGCCGGGCTTACCGTCGATGAACACTTCGAGCAGCGCCTGCAAGACCGGCTCGAGCGCTACCGTCTGGCGGGCTACGACCTGGAGGTCGACGGTCCGCGCTACGTGCCGCTGGAAGTCACCATCAAGGTCTGCGTCAAGACAGACTATTTTCGCAGCCACGTCAAGGCAGCCCTTCTCGATGTCTTTAGCAATCGCGTCCTGCCCGATGGACGGTTGGGTATCTTCCATCCCGACAATTTCACCTTTGGCCAGCCTGTCTATCTGAGCAAATTGGTGGCTGCGGCCCAGCAGGTGGCGGGGGTGGAATCAGTGAAAGTTTCCAGGTTTCAGCGGCGGGGCCGTCCCGATCCGAAGGCGTTTCAGGATGGCATGTTGGCCTTCGAGCGGCTTGAGATCGCTCGATTGGACAACGATCCCAGTTTCCCCGAACGAGGTACATTCAAGTTGAAGTTGTTAGGTGGCAAATAACACCAGAGGATCATGATGAGCCAATCTCCAGTCACGCTGAATGACTGCGGCTGCTGTCAGGGAACCAGCGCAGAGACGCCGGTTACCCTCGATAATCGACCAGGCCTGAGTGCGATCGCCTACCGGGTTGGCATCCACGGAACGTTCAAGCGCACCATGCTGGCCCGTCTTTCCTCCAGCGCTTACCCAGCGCTGCGTATGCTGACGACCCGCGAGGATGACGACTTCACCATCGCTCTGCTGGATGCGTGGGCAGTGGTTGGCGATGTGCTGAGCTTTTATCAGGAACGGATCGCCAACGAGTCCTACTGGCGTACGGCGACGGAACGGCTGTCGCTGCTGGAGATGGCCCGTCTTATTGGCTACGAACTGCGCCCCGGCGTGGCCGCCACGACCCTGCTGGCCTTTTCGATGGACGAGACACCTGGGGCGCCCGAAAGCGTCATCGTGACGGCAGGTGTCAAGGCTCAAAGTGTACCGGGACAGGACGAATTTCCTCAGACCTTCGAGACCATCGAGGAAATCGAGGCCCGCCCCGAATGGAATGCACTGAAGCTGAAGTTAACCGAAGGCCAAAGTGTTGGACAGAGCAGCCAAAAGATCTATCTGGAAGGCACCGGCAGTAATCTTCGGGCCGGCGATGCGCTTATCTTCGTCGGAACGAATCGAAAGGACGATCCCGAAAGCAACAACTGGGACTTTCGCTATGTAAGCGATGTGACTGCCGACCCGGTGTCGAACCAGACGCTGGTCATATTGAGCACAGCCCTGGATAGTAGCGTGGCTTCTGGACATCCGCTGGAGGTGCACGCGCTGCGCCAGAGAGCGGCCCTCTTCGGCTACAATGCCCCTGATCCGCGTGTCCTGCCGGCGGAAACCCTGACCAAATACGCGAGCAGCCTCAATGCAGGGAAGACCCGTTGGCTCTATCCAATATCCGGGAGCACGGTTTATTTGGACAACAACTATCCTGCGGTTGAGAAAAGCAGTTGGGTCGTGCTGACCAGGCCCGGCTCTACCCGGCTGTACGAAACGGCTGGCGTTTCCGAGGCCGCTGTTGCCAATTTTGCCATGACAGGAAAGGCAGCAAAGGTTCAACTGGACCCCAGCACCGGCCTGGGTAACTTTTCCAGCACCAACTATCGCGGCACGACAGTCTATGCCCAAAGCGAACGGCTTGCAGTAGCCAGTGAGAGGCCCATCGGCAAGAAGGCAACCGGCAGGGTGGATAATCTCCTGATGGCAGCCAAGGTGGACAACCTGTTGCCCGAGCGACGCCTTGTTCTGGTAGGCATCCCAAAAGACGCTGAAGAGTTAACGAGCGAGGACCTGGTCCTGGACAGCGCCAAACTTGAAGGCAACGCCACACGCCTGACCTTCACTACGACGCTTCAGCAATCGTACCAGCTGGAAACAGTGATGATCTACGCCAATGTGGCCAGGGCCACTCACGGCGAGACCACCCAGGAGGTGTTGGGTGCCGGCGATGCAACCCGGCCCTACCAGAAGTTTGGGCTAAAACAGTCGCCGGTGACCTATGTGCGGGATACAGTATCGGCCAGCGGCGCGGTTTCGACATTGGCGGTGAGGGTCAACGACATCCTGTGGCACGAGGTGCCAAGCCTGTACCAAAAAGGCCGCGATGAGCGTGTCTTCGTGACCCGGCGGGACGACGAGGGAAAGATGACCGTACAGTTCGGCGACGGTCAAAATGGCGCCCGGCTGCCCACCGGTATTGACAATGTCCGGGCTACGTATCGCAAGGGGCTGGGAGCAGCCGGTAACCTGGAGTCTGAGCGACTGACAACTCTGTTGACCCGTCCGTTGGGCTTGAAGGAAGTTGCTAATCCGGTGCGGGCTGCTGGCGGCGCCGATGGGGAGACCCGCGACGAAGCCCGCCGCAATGCGCCTGTCACAGTTCGGACCCTGGATCGCATCGTTTCTCTTCAGGATTATGAGGATTTCGCCCAGGCCTATGCCGGGATCGCCAAAGCCCGGGCCACCTGGACCTGGAGCGGCCAACAGCGGGGCGTGTTTGTTACCGTCGCTGGCGCGAACGGCGACATCGTGGAGACCGGTAGCGACACGACCGGTTCCAGCCTGCTTTCGGCCATGCAGGGGGCTGGCAATCCCTTCGTGCCGCTGTCACTCGCTTCCTATGTTCCGGTGAAATTTACGTTGGACGCCGTGATAACCGTTGAGCTGGATTATGACTCCGATCTGGTTCTGGCAGCCGTGGAGAATGATCTGCGCGATCACTATTCGTTCGAGGCCGGAGAGCTGGGCAAGCATGTTTTTCTGAGCGAGATCATGGCTGTGATACAGAGCGTCGATGGGGTGGTTGCAGTCGACGTCAATTACTTTCATCGGCTTGATCCTGGCGTCGGCCCCACTTTTTCTCAGCGACTGATTGCCGCCGCGCCGAGCCCGGGCGTGGCGGCCGGGGAGGTTTTCGGCGCCGAACTGTTGATGATCACCGATGAGCCGCTGGGGCTCGAGACCGCACTATAGGGTCTGGACGAGACGAGGTTCAGAATGAGTTACGACCTGGACACGATATACGAATTGCTACCGGCAATCTACCGCCTGCGCGATGCAGAGGAAGGGGATCCTCTCAAGGCGTTACTGGGTGTCATATCCGAGCAGACAGCGATTCTCGAGGAGAATCTGGCTCAGCTTTACGACGATCAATTCATCGAAACCTGCGCCGATTGGGTGGTGCCCTATATCGGCGATCTGATCGGGTATCGTACTCTGCACGGAGTCACTCCGGAAGTTAGCAGTCCTCGCGCTGAGGTGGCTAACACGATAGGCTACCGCCGGCGCAAGGGCACTGCGGCGATGCTGGAGCAACTGGCCAGGGATGTAACCGGCTGGAATGCCCGGGTGGTCGAGTTCTTTGAGCTTCTGGCAACCAGTCAATACATGAAACACCTGAGGCTGCACAACCTGTACAGCCCTGCCATGCGCGATTGGGAAGCGCTGGAACGATTGGATACTGCCTTCGACAGGGTTGCTCACACGGCAGATGTCAGGCGAATTGGCGGCTATCCGCAGTCGCCCAGGTCTGAACGAAGCGCCGGCAAGTTCAATATTCCCAATGTGGGGATTTACCTCTGGCGACTGGATAGCCATAAACGCAGCAGGTCGCCCGCGGTACGGATCGGTCCCCGGCGTTATATGTTCAGCCCTCTGGGGAAAAACACCCCGCTCTACAATCGGGTCGAAACTGAGGATGAGATCACCCACCTGGCGGAGCCCATCAATGTTCCCATGGCGTTGAGCCGCCGGGTACTGGATTCCTACCTGGCACTGCACTACGGGCCTGGCAAGGGAATCCTGCTCACCGCCGGCGGTGTGGAGATCGACCGCAGCCAGGTCGTGGTCTGCAATCTTTCCGACAAGGGGGCTGTGTGGGCCCATAAGCCGGCCGACAAATATGCCATCGATCCGGTACTTGGCCGGGTGGCTACCCCGCAGAACACGGGGGACCCGGGCCAGGGCATTTTGACGGTGACCTTCCACTATGGATTCAGCGCCGATCTGGGCGGAGGCGAATACGCCAGGGCCGACGACCTGGATGAGGAACTCGCGCCGGTGATGAGGGTGCCAACAGATGAGGCGTCGATTCAGGCTGCGCTTGCGGCCCTGGGTGGCCACGGCGTTGTCGAAGTGCAGGATAGTGGCCCCTACGATGAGACTCCCCACCTCACGGCCACAGCTGGTTCCCGCCTGGAGCTACGGGCCGCGGACGGAAGCTTTCCTCACCTCTTGCTGGGCGGTGAACTGGTCATCGACGGGGGGGATGAAGCCGAGGTTACCGTCGATGGCTTGCTGATCAGCGCCGCCGCCGTCCGTATCACAGGCAACCTGCGACGGGTTACCCTACGCCACTGTACTCTTGTGCCTGGGCACAGCCTCTTCGTCGATGGAAGGCCGCGTTTCCCCGACGCGGCAAGCCTGATCGTCGATGCCGAGGGCCTGATCCTGGAGATCGACCGGTGCATATTGGGCGGATTGCGAGTCGACGGACAGGTCGCGGAGGTTCGTATCGTGGACAGTATTGTCGATGCGACCTCGCCCGACAGGGTCGCTTACGCCGCTTTGGATGGAGAGGGACCTGGCGCGCAGCTGACCGTCGTCGATTCTACGGTAATCGGCAAGGTGCACACCCGGCTGCTGGAGTTGGCCTCAAACACCATTTTTCACGCCCGGCTTGATGTTGACGGCGGGGATACCTGGCTCGCGCCCGTTTTGTCGCAGCGGCGCCAGGAGGGCTGCGTGCGCTTTTCATTTGTGCCGTTCCGGTCGGTGACACCTCGCCGTTTTCAATGCCAGCCGGCCAGGGAGGAAGACATGGTGTCCATGAGGCCTGTCTTCAACTCCCAGCGCTATGGAGATCCCGACTATTGCCAGTTGAACCAGCGGTGCCCGGTCGAGATTCGCACTGGTGCCGATGATGAATCTGAGATGGGCGTGTTTCACGACCTGTATCAGCCTCAAAAAGAGACGAATCTGCGGGTACGCCTGGATGAATATCTGCGCTTTGGGTTGGAGGCGGGGATATTCTATGCCAGCTAACCGATCCTTTGGAGGTCCGCTATGAAGGGCGATTTCAGTCGAAACACCTTTGATCCAAAAAAACATTATTCCAACGTACTGATGCAACAGGGACGCGTGCATCTGGACGCGGATTGGAATGAGCAGCAGGCGATCGTTACCTGCCGTGTCGAAACCGAGGCCCGAGATGTGATCGGGAAGTGCGGTGGGCCGCTCGGCGGGGCTGGTTTCGGGCTGGTCGCCAAACCGGACGGCACGCTGGTGATTGGCAAGGGCCGTTACTACGTGGACGGCATTCTGTGCAAGAACGAGCAGGACGCAGCCTACAAAGATCAGCCTGATCTGCATGAGCCACCTGACATTCCCTCATTGCTGAAAGAGGCGGATACCGCTCTGGGAATCGTCTACCTGGATGTATGGAAACGTCACATCACGGCCCTGGACGATCGGCTTATTCGGGAGGTAGCCCTGGGCGGCCCCGACACCGCCACCCGGGTGCAGACCGTCTGGCAGGTCAAGGTGCTGCCCGTTCAGTCAGCCGGCGATTCCAGTGAATTGCAGGAGTTGATTGAGGTGCGCAAAGAGCTGCTGCAGATGCTCATGGAACTGGAAGAAGCAGGCGCCGGGGCCGACCAGATCGCCGAGGTGAAGGCTAAGATTGAGGAAGTCGAGGCGGCCATCATCGCCAGCCTTGGAAGGAAGAGTTGTGCCGATTCCTTTCCGGAGTGGACCGACCTGATATCTCCGCCAGAGGGAAAGTTAACGGCCCAAACCACGGTAGCGGATGACGACGACAATCCCTGCCTTTTGCCGCCCAGTGCCGGGTATCAGCGATTGGAGAATCAACTCTATCGGGTCGAGGTGCATCGACCCGGACCCAGGGGACAGGCAACCTTTAAGTGGTCCCGGGAGAATGGATCGGTGGTAACACCGATTGAAAAGTTCAATGGCAAAGAGGTCACTGTCACCAGTGTGGGACCAGATGCAGTGCTGGGTTTCTCGAACGAACAGTGGGTCGAGGTTATCGACGATAAACGAGAGCTGGATGGCGCGCCGGGGCAACTGGTGCAGATCGCCAACGTGGATCCCGGCACGCGCATCATCACCCTCAAGGTGGCGCCGGCGGCGATAGATTCCAGGTACAATCCCAAATTGCGCCGCTGGGACCAGACCGGCGACGACGCCACGGCCGGGGGCGTTCGGATTCTGACCGGGCTCCACGACCTGGAGGGTGGCATTCAGGTTCAGTTTTCTGCCGCCCACTACAAGACGGGCCAATATTGGTTGATTCCCGCACGAACGGCCACCGGCGAGATCGAATGGCCACCCTTTGAGGTGCCCAACACAAGCCCGGAAGCGGTCCCTCCCTTGGGAATCCATCACCACTACTGCAGGCTGGGCATTGTGCGCCTGAAGGACAACGATCTACGAGTGATTCAGGATTGCCGTACCATCTTTCCTCCCCTGGCCTCGCCGGCACTGCGGGTCGAACGGATCAGTTGGCGGAACGACGATCTGATGAGCATTAGCAGGTTCGCCGAGGAAGGGCTGCGCATGGCTCTCAGCGGTACGCCTGATTCCCGAACCATTGACAGTTCCACGATGATCGTGACCGCGGAGGTGTCCTATCGCGAGGGAGATTCCCAGAGCGAGGTGCCGCTGAATCACAGCCTGATCCTTCACGGCAGTATCAGCGTCCACGGGAACATTATTCACTGGCAGTGGGATCAGGGCACAAATCCTGATGGTCCCAGTGGTGCCGGTTTTCTGGCTGTGAATTCGCTGGCAGCAATCCAGGATCCGCGCATCATCCGGCTTAGAGTTGTGCTAAAGGGGCACGTGGTCTGGGGTGATTTTGGCCAGCGCCGCCTCTTCCTGGATGGGCAGGCCTTCGGTCGCCCGGACCTGCGAGGAGTCGACAATTCGGTTCGCACGGCGCTGGAATTACCCAGTGGCAACGGTGAACGGGCAAGCGATTTCGAGAGCTGGTTTTTCCTGGGAACCGAGGGAGATACCCCTGAGCCGCTCCAGGTTAGGACGGTGCGTTTCATTTCTGTGAGGGAGACAGGGGAGCAGCCCAGCTCGGCCGGTGATATCAACGTGCCTCCGGTGCCCAGCGTGCCGCCGGTATTCAAGGCTGGTGAGCGTATCAACGTCGTCGAGATTGAGTTCAACAGAGCCGTCAGCCCGGAGGGCATGAAACCCAACGGTGAACCGCAGTCGATCCATGTAGACAGAGTCGACCAGGCGGGCAACCTGGACAAGATCTTTGGCGACATCCAGCTGGTGGACGAACACAAGGCGCGCTTCCTGGTCCAGGATCCCTCACGATTTCCAAAGGGTAACTTCCTCCTCACCATTCTTGGAGAGGATCGCGATGTGGATCCCGGCGTTCGTGCCCAGGATGATGGGTCCTTGCTCGATGGGGACTTCGATGACGATCCGGGCGCCGATTTCCGCCTCGAATTTCGCGCTGTGTAAATCAACCTCGGGCTAAGTTTGGGCAATCTGCTTTCCGCTTTTTCATGTGCGTATCCGTCACGCCTGCTTCTCCCTACGTCACTCCCGCAGTCATCCTCGCGAACGCAGGGAAGGCGGGAGTCCATCTATGGCTGGTCTCCTGTAGTGCTTCCCGGAAGTCAAGGGAAGTGTGGTATAATCGTCCGCCATGGACGACTCACAGAAACGACCGAACTGGCGATTGCTGGTAACTGAGCCCATGTCCGGTGCCTGGAACATGGCCATCGACGAGGCGATTGCTGAGCATGCTGGCAAGGGCGATGTGCCGATGACGCTGCGTTTTTACGCGTGGGCTCCCCCCTGTGTTTCCCTGGGCCGGCACCAACCGCTGGCCGACGTCGACGTAGAAAAATGTAGCGAGCTGGGGTACGATGTTGTTCGGCGACCTACGGGCGGTAGGGCTATCCTGCACACCGATGAGTTGACCTATTCGGTGGCGGGCCCCCAGTCCGATCCCATCCTGGCGGGCGGGGTGCTGGACAGCTACCTGCGCCTGAGTCAGGGTTTGCTGGCGGGATTGGAGGAATTGGGACTCCAGGCGGGCAAGGCGCCCGTCTCCAATCGGGCCAACGCCGACGCTGGCCCGGTCTGTTTCGAGGTGCCCAGCGCCTACGAGATCGTGGTTGGCGGGAAAAAGTTAGTGGGCAGTGCCCAGAGCCGTCGCCAGGGGTGGGTGCTCCAGCACGGTACGCTGCCCCTCGGCGGTGATATCACGCGTCTGGTGGATGTTCTTGACATAAAATACAGTAGTGAACGGTTGGCTTTGAAGCGTATCCTGGCGGATAGGGCCACTACCGTTGGCGCGGTGCTGGAAGGAGGGGTCGGGTTCCAGCGGGCAGCCGAGGCCATGAGCAGGGGATTCGAGAGTGGGGTGGCCATTGAGCTGACGCCGGGGCTGTTAAGCGATGAGGAGTGGGGCACTGCGGAACGAATCTGGCAGGAGAAGTACGCCAGCGATGATTGGACAGGGCGATTCTGAAGGATGTCATCATCTTTCAAAATCGAAGGGTTGACCCCCCAACAACGCCAGAGATCACCCATATGATCCAGATCATGGTCACGGCTGGCGATGCATTCTATGACATGGTCTACGGCTACGACGGCACTGGCAACCTGGTAAACAAGGCTGGCACTACGCTGGACTACTTCCCCCATGGGACAGCACAGCCCCATGCCGTGCAGTCGGACGGCACCCATGTGTATGAGTATGACCAGAACGGCAACATGGTGGCACAGCGGCTGAGCGGGGGTGGCAGCGCGATTGCCACCTACACCTGGACGGCGGACAACTGGCTGGCCAGTGTGGACATGCAAGGGCAAGGGGTATCCAGCTTCAGACTTCTACTCGCTTTCCTTGTTTTGGGTCATTTGCTGTAATTCGTATAGTCTGTTAAGGGCATCCAGGGGGCTAAGGGCATTGACATCTAACTTTTTTAAGGCTTCGACCACAGGATTCGGTCCGCCAAACAGAGTTAGCTGCATGGGATTCATCGAGGGTCCAATGTCATCCGGGGAGAAGAGACCGCCGGGTGCTGCGCCCTGAGATTCCAGGTCTTCGAGGATTTCCTCGGCCCGGTGAATGATTGGACGAGGAATCCCTGCTAATTGGGCAACATGGATGCCGTAGGAACGATCGGTCGCGCCTGGCTCGATCCGATGCAGAAAGATGACCCCCTCTCCTTCTTCAGCCACCGCGACGTTGTAATTCACTACATGAGGCAGCCGCTCAGCCAGGGCAGTCAACTCGTGGTAGTGGGTGGCAAAGAGGGTCTTGGCTCGCAGCCGCGGGTGGTTGTGAATATATTCGACCACTGCCCAGGCGATGGAAAGACCATCGAAGGTGCTGGTGCCACGCCCCAGTTCGTCGAAGATGATCAGGCTGCGGTCTGTGGCATGATTGAGGATATTGGCGGCTTCGACCATCTCGACCATGAAGGTGCTCTGGCCGGCATGAATCTCGTCCTGCGCTCCAATCCTGGTGAAAATCCTGTCTACCAGGCCAATATGGGCGCTGTCGGCCGGTACGAAGGAGCCAATCTGGGCCATGAGTGCGATCAGCGCCACTTGCCGCAGGTAGGTGCTCTTTCCAGACATATTGGGCCCGGTAAGGATCATGATGCACTGTTCTTCGGAAAGTTGCAGGTCGTTGGGTTGGAAGGGTTCATCCCGTTGGGTGATTTCGACGACCGGATGCCTTGCCCCAATGATGTCCAACCGGTGATCATCGGAAAGTTGGGGTCGAACATAACGGTTATTGGCAGCAACTTCCGCAAGGCTGGTGAACAGGTCCAGTTCGGCCAGACTGTGAGCGGTCTCCAACAGGCGGCTTGCAGCGGCCGCGACTTGAGCGACCACCTGGCGGTAGAGTTCTCCCTCCAACTCTGCCTGGCGTTCTTCCGCGTTCAGAATGAGATTCTCATACTCCTTCAGTTCCGGCGTGATGTACCGCTCGGCGTTGACCAGAGTCTGTTTGCGGATGTATTCCTCGGGCACCAGGGCGCTGTTGGCCCTGGTCACCTCGATGTAATAACCAAACACTTTATTGAAACCGACTTTGAGCGACTTGATTCCCGTGCGCTCTTTTTCGCTTCGCTCGAGGCTGGCCACCCAGTCCTTCGCGTCGCGGGCCGCAACGGTGATGCCATCCAGTTCAGCGGAATAGCCGGGGCGAATTACACCACCGGAGCTCACGGCAGCCGGCGGTTCTTCGGCAATTGCCTTTTCAAGCAGGTCCAGGACATCGGAGCACAGCAGCTGGGATAAGCCGTTCTGCTGGTTGTCTCTGGAGATCTCGAGAATCTCCGGCAGCAAGGTCAGGGTCTGACGGATTCCCACCAGGTCCTGGGGGCGAGCCGTGTTCTGAGCCGCGCGCCCGGTCCACCGCTCCAGATCGCCGACCTGGCGAAGCAGATCGCGCAGTTCAGCGCGCGCAACCAGGTTGTCGTGCCAGGCCTGCACACTGTCCAGGCGAGCGTCGAGCGCCGCCCGATTCAGTAGCGGCTGGTTGAGCCATTGTCGTAACAGCCGGCTGCCCATGGGCGTTCGCGTCGCATCCAATACGCCCAGCAGGGAACCCTTTTTACTGGCGCCGCGAATCGTCTGGACCAGTTCCAGGTTGCGGCGGGTAGCTTCGTCGAGAAGCATAAACTCGCCCGTGCTGTAGGTTCGAAGCCGGCTCAGGTGGGGCAGGGAATCTCGCTGGGTCTGTCGCAGATACTGAACCAGGGCGCCGGCTGCGATCGTGGCCGCCGGCAGCGACTGGCAGCCAAAAGCTGAGAGAGATTCCACCTCAAACAGATCAAAAAGCGTCTGGCGGGCGCTCTCCTGCTCGAATTGCCAGTCCGGCAACGGTGTCAAAATGAACCCCGGTTCCTCGCCGTTGATTTGTTGGCCGAACAACCCTCCGCTTGGTGACAACAGGGAGTCCTTCAGGCTATCCGGGATCAGAAGCTCGGCCGGCTTCAATCGGGCCAATTCCTCGCCCACCAAATGGCCCAGTTCGCTTCCTTCGAGCTGTGTGGTTGCGAATTCACCTGTCGTGATATCGGTGTAGGCGAATCCCGCGGTGCCCGCTGAAGGATCCACAGTCAGGGCGCCCAGGTAGTTGTTCTTATCCTCGTCGAGCATGTGGGGCTCAACAATAGTGCCCGCGGTAATGACGCGTCGGACCCGCCGGTCGACCAGCTTTTGGCCCGGAGGGGGTTTGTTGCCTATCTGTTCGGCGATGGCGACCTTGTAGCCAGCCCCAATCAATCTGGCGATGTGAGGTTCTACGCTATGAAAGGGCACTCCTGCCAGCGGTACCCGCTGGTTTTTCCCTATCGGGCGCGAGGTCAGAACAACATCACAGACTTGGGCGACAATCTCCGCGTCGTGGTCAAAGGTCTCGTAGAAATCGCCGAGCCGAAAGAAGAGAATGGTATCGGGATACTGTTGTTTGATCGCCAGATACTGGCGACGCATGGGTGTTGGCATGGCGGGTGTCAAGCCGTTTGATAGATGGTCTCAAGCATTTCCAGCCAGCCAGTATCGGCGAAATCCAGCTCTTTGTAGGCTGGAGAGGGTTGCACGTTGTAGGGCGCGTGACTGGCCGGAAGATAGATGGAAAGCCCGGTCGCCCTGGGCGCAGCGTACTTGCCGGTCGCGACATTGCTGACTACCGGGCCCCGGCTGGAGGCAATCCAATCGCGCAGGACCGTGCTGGTTGCGAGCAATCTCAGGTCCATGCCACCGTTTTCGAGATAGTGACGTCGTAGCAGGGTCACGAAATGATGCAAATCCACGTAGTCTGGATCCTCGAAAATACCCCGGGCTGTGTCGGCTGCCGACTGGTATGCCCGCCGAAAAGCACTCTCGTCCGGATAGATTTCTGTGATGGCCCGCGCCAGATTTCCGACCCGGTGAGCTGTTGTCTTCATGGTCGTCAGATCCACCGCGGACTGCGTAATCGGCCGGCTCTGGTAGGCCTTGCCATATTCCTCTACAATCAGTATCCCCAGTTGCCGGGGTGAGATCTCCGGGTCGCCATTCAGTTTCTCAAGTATCCCGGTGTAGGGCCAGCCATTGAGGGGTTCCAACTCCTGGGAAGCGATCGCAACAGCTGCAAAATCCCGCACCTGGTGGAAGACTTCAATCATAGCCATCAGACAGGCGTCCATACCGATTGCGCTCAGCTGGCGCTGTGGTTCCTGCTCATGGTCGGACATCACAGCTTCCAGCCGTGTCGGATCAGCAAAAATCGCCGCTGCGTCATCTTCACTTTCGGCAATCTCGGCAACGCGCAGCGCCTGGCTCAACTCCACGTTGGTCAAAAAATCAAGGGAGGTATCGTCATAGAGGATTCCCCGCAGGAGGTCATCGTCGATATCCTGCCCCAATTTCCGGGCCCAGTCCGCTGTTGCCGAAAAAAAGGCCACGTTTTTGCTTCGCGGTTTGAGATTGAGAGCCGCGGCATGGGAGCCAGAACGGACCGTTTGATAGACATCGTTGTCCTTCCAGCCGATGCCGTGATTCCAAAGGATCAAGAGTGTATGGCGGGCCGGGCAGCGCGCCATGCCCCAGATCACGAACCTGGCAAGTTCGCAGGGATCACCGGTATTGATCTCCGGGATGACTTCAACGACGTCATCCCAGGTATTGTTGCCTTGTCGGATTTCAAGGCGGTAGGAGCCCTGTTGGATGTCCGGGTCTTCGCCCAGGGTGTCGAACTGGGCCAAAACCGCCACGCGATCTGTCGACCCAACCTCCTGTATCTCGGCGATATCCCGATGGCCGGCGGTGGTCATCTCCGCCATCAGGGCATAGGCACCGAGATCTGTTTCAAATATCTTGCCATTATCCCCGCCCATGTAGAGCAGGATCGTCCAATCTCTTTTGCTGGTCACAGGAGCGCTCTCCTTTCGCTGTTTGGGCACAAAGAAGGTCAGGAGTGTCCGGTTGGCTTCAGAATGAAATAATCTTCGAAAGGTTCTGTGAAGCCGGCGGGATAGTACTCACCACTGGCGCGGTTCATTTGGTAAACCCCTTGATAATCATCCCGCGCGATGCACTGAAGGGCTTTCACCAGGCGATCGACATCGTCCGTATTGTTGTAGCAGCCGAAGCTGGCGCGTATCATGCCAGGCATATTCGACTTGTCGCCCCCCAACAGTTGATCGCGCCAGGTGCCAGCGGTTTCCATGTCGAGCTGAAGGAGATGGACCACGTAGGGATGGGCGCAGAAACAGCCGCTGCGTACGCCGATTCCACCCTCGTAGCCGAGAATCGACGCGACCAGAAAGTGGGATTTTTCCTCCAGGTTGAAGGGGATCACCCCGACTTTCTCGTGCAAGCGGTCCGGGTCGGTCTCGCCGTAGATCTTCAGGCCGGGTATCTCGAGCATGCGTTGGGTGGCGTAGGTCAGCAGTTCCTGTTCGTGGGCAGCGATGGCATCCATACCGGTTCGCATCAAGACCTGAGCGGCAGCAGCCATGGCAACCGCTCCCACCACGTTGGGACTGCCTGCCTCATCCCGATCCGGCATGCCGGCCCAGCGGACCTCCTCCAGAGTTACGATGTCGACAGTGCCGCCACCGGGATATTCGGGGCTACCCTGAAGGAAAATCTCTTTGGGTCCAATCAGGGCGCCGGTGCCGAAGGGCGCATACATCTTGTGGGCTGAGATGGTAACAAAGTCCAGGTGTTCCGGATCGTCGTCGGGCTTCATGTCCACCTGGCGATGGGGCGCCCACTGAGCCGCGTCTACCAGGATTCTTGCGCCCACCTGGTGAGCTTTTCTTGCCAGGCGGTGTACAGGCTGGATGAATCCGCTGACGTTGGAGGCTCCTGCTACGGCAACCAGGGCAATACGATCTTCGTACCGGGCAAGTTTGGCATCGAAATCCTCTTCATCCAGGCGCCCCTCGGGCGTCAGCCCCACGTGCACGACGTTGGCCCGGGCGCGCCAGGGCAGGTCGTTGGAGTGATGTTCCATCTGTGTGGTGAGGACAACGGCATCCGACTTCATAGGATAGCGGAAGGAGAGTTTGTTGATAGCCTCGGTGGTGTTCTTGCCGAAGATCACCGTATTGCTCACCGGGTTCGCCCCTACAAATTCGGCGATGATTCCGTGGGCTTGTTCGTAGGCAACCGTGCTGAGACGAGACTTGAATCCGGTGCCGCGATGGACGCTGGAATAGTAGGGAATGAAGCGCTCGAGTGCGTCCATTACGTCGAGCAATGCCGGGGTGCTGGCCGCGTTGTCCAGGAACACATAGTCTGCCTGGGTGCCGTCAAGCAACGGCACCTGTTGATCCACACCGACAATACGGTGTCGCAGGTCAGCGGTGGTGGGTGAGGTGGTCGGTGTCATGTATGCTGGCTCCGGGTGTCTTTGGGTTGAAAAGCTGCGACCTGTCAGGCGTCCAAAAAGGGCAGTGTAGTAACCACAGCCTCTACTGGCCCGGAAGTTTGATCGACGATGACCTGGGTGTTTTCCTCATCAAAAGGACGTCGCAGGAAACCCAGGGCGATTGGCCGGTCGAGGCCCAGGCTGTGAACACTGCTGCTGACCCAACCGATTTTTCGGCCGTTGGCCAGGATCGGGGATTGGATCGTTACAGGTTTTTGCGGATACAGGCCCATCAGGTGGGTCGTTACTTTGTCGTAGGTAATCTGACGGGCGATAATTTCCTGACCGGTATAGCACCCCTTGTGGTCGTCGCAGAAACGGCGCAAGCCCGCTTCCAGGGGACTCACCCTGTCAGTTAACTCCGATCCCGCCGCCGGAACACCTGACTCCACCCGAAGGATATCGTAGGCTTCTTCGGGAAGATCAGTTGCCCCAACGCTGATCAGAAGGTCACGGATAGTCTCGGCCGTTTCTGCCGGCGCAAGCAGTATGTAACCATCGCTGCCCAGCCCTTCGTTTCGCTGAACAATGATCAAGGCGCCGGCAACCGTCGCCGGCTGCCATGCAAACGGCGCCAGATCGGCTGCTTGAGCAACGCCTGCCTCGGCCAATACCTGCGTCGCCCTTGGGCCATAAAGGCCGAACTGGGCCATGACCGAGCCGCGCCCTTCGATATTGACCTGGTCGTTGAAAAAGATCTGCGAACTGAGATGGCTGTATGCCCGCGGTCCCTCGCCGGGACCGGCGATCAAAAGCACGCCCTCTTCGTGGATCTGCAGGGTGAAGACAACGTTGATTCGAGCTGACGCTGAGGTCAATACGGTCACCGTGCCCTGGCCCGTGCCGAGACGCACCTCGTTGCTGGTCAGACGCTGGAGGAAATCGATGCGGTCGGAACCGCTCAACCAGAGTCTTCCGTGGTGACTCTCATCGCGTAGCGCAGCCCCATTCCGGCCGGCGTGGTAACCTGCCAAATCGTTCTGGCCGAGGATGTTATTGGAGTCTATCATGGTTTCCTGTCGCAGCCCGAAGGTTGGGTTTGCACCCGCCCCTTTTCGTGCGGCAAGTATACCACATGGAGCCGTGAACCTGGAATCACCGCTTAATCCTGCTGAGCCACCAACCCCAAACGTTCGAATTGCTCGGCAGGCGCGTGATTCTCTCGCAGCAGACGAATCAGTTGCTGAGTCATCCGCTTTTCGACGGCCGAATCTTGTAACCTGTTTTCCTGGCGCGGGTCGTTACGAAGATCATAGAGGCGGGTACCGGTCTCGTAGGAGTTGGACTCGCCCCGGGCCGGGATTTTCAAAAGGGGGCAGCCCTTGGTGAATGGGAAGGGTGGCGCCAGCGTGGCATCGCGCAGTTCCTCGACGCTAAACGGATAGCGCATATGGGTCGGCATCAACGTGTAGTTGTTGAGGGGTTGTCCGTCGGGTGAGGATGGGGCCCGCATGTACACGTAACGCCCGTCGGTTACGGTGACGTGGCTGCCAAAAATACCAAACAGGCCAGCTTCCCTGACCGGCACATCCTGGGCGATCGTCTGCTGCAGGTCTTTTCCGGTCATGTCTGCCGATGGTGCGATCCCAAAGAAACCCAGAACGGTTGGCGCCACGTCGATCGTCTGCACCAGGCTCTGTCGCCGTGTTCCCGCATCCTTCGTTCTTGGATCCCAGATGAACAGGGGCGTGTGGGCAACCTCTTCGAAGAAGGGAGGGACCACCTTGGCCCACCAATCGTGCTCACCAAGCAGGAAACCATGATCTGTGCATACGATTAGCATGGTGTCGTTCCATAGGTCCAATTCATCCATCGTATCGAGAACCCGCCCCAGGGAGTTGTCACACAGGCTCAGCAACGCTGCGTATTCACGGCGAACATGATCGATTTCATCCGGCGTTTCCTGAACAGGGCGATAGGGCGGCCAGTCGAAGTGGGCACCCTCGTATTCTTCAGGGTACAGATCGCGGTATTCCTGGGGCGCGTAGAATGGCTCGTGGGGATCAAAGGTCTCGATCTGCAGGAACCAATTGTCTTCCTGATGGTTGGCCTGGATAAACGCCAGACCCCGATCAAAAACCTGGGTCTGGGGAAACTGCGACTCTTCCTGAATGACCTGGCGGTTCACCCAGTCCTGGCGCCACATGGGTTCCGAGCGATCAACCACGACATCGGGGATCTCAGGGTCTTTCACTTGCCCGATCCAGGGATCACCCTCCTGACCTCGGACCATCTCCCAGGTCGTGTATTTCGTGTGGTAGGTTGCACCGCCTGTCTCCCAATAGTGGTAGTGGTCGCTGACGAGGTGAGTGTAAACGCCCTGTTGGCCCAACATCTCCGGCATGGAGTCGTCGAAGGGCTCCAGCGGCCCCCAACTTCGGTGCAGGAAGTTGGGACGTCCCGTATGCAGATCCCGACGGGCTGGCATGCAGGGCGCGCTGGTGATGTAACATGTGTCAAAAGTGACACTCTTTTCACTCAATCGCTGGAAGTTTGCAGCGCGGACCCAGTCGCAGCCATAGGGTGGCAGCATGTGGCGGTTGAGGGTATCGAACATAACGATGATAGCTTTCATTGTATTGACTCCTACTCTGGACAAGCCAGAACTGGTACTCCTATGCGCCCGCCAAGGCAAACTCGGCGCTGGCCATGGTGTTTTCCCACGTTGTCTCCCGGCGGAATTGCTGGGTGTAGAGATCGTAGTAATGGCCGCGGGCTCGCAGGAGTTCGTCGTGAGTCCCCGACTCAATGATCTTGCCATTTTCGATCACCAGGATGCGATCAGCCCGCTTGATCGTGGAGAGGCGATGGGCGATGACCACGCTGGTTCTATCGGCCATCAAGCTTTCCATGCCCTGCTGTATCAGTGCCTCGGTCAGCGTATCGACCGAACTGGTAGCCTCGTCCATGATGAAGACCTCCGGGTCAGCCAGTACCGCCCGGGCCAGGCTGATCAGCTGTCTCTGGCCCATGGACAGCAGGCCTCCGCCCTCGCCTGAATCTTCGTCGTAACCCTTGGGCAGGGCCAGAATGAATTCGTGGGCACCCGCGATCCTGGCGGCTTG
This sequence comes from Chloroflexota bacterium, assembly GCA_034717495.1. Lineage (NCBI taxonomy): Bacteria > Bacillati > Chloroflexota > Chloroflexota bacterium. The sequence goes on from JAYELL010000034.1 coordinate 37,893, forward strand.
CTCTATCTCACTGTCGCTGGCATCGAGGCGGCCATAGCGGATGTTCTCGCGTATCGTTCCTGCGAAAAGGTGGGGCGTCTGGAGTACGATTCCGATGCGCGACTGGAGCGCATGCTGGGTCAACTTCCTGTAGTCCTGGCCGCCGATACGGACGGTGCCGCCGGTAGGCTCGTAGAAACGGCAAATCAGGTTGACGATTGTGGACTTGCCGCCACCGGTTTCACCAACCAGTGCGATCGTTTCGCCCTGGTTAATGCTGAAAGTGAAGTCTTCCAGCACCGGCTTGCCAGTTTCATACTGGAAATACACGTGGTCAAATTCGATCGAGCCACGGATGCTTCCAGGATCAACAGAGCCCGGCTGGTCCTGGATATCAGGTTCTGTATCGAGTAATGAGAAGATGCGCTCTCCTGAAGCGATCGCCCGTTGCATTTCGGCGAAGACGCGCGCCATTTCCTGTACGGGCCACATCATGAAGGTAACGTATGAAATGAATGCCTGGATTCCACCGATGGTGATCCCGACCGCGGCGCCTTCGCCCAGCAATGCCTGATAGCCACCGAACCAGAGGATACCTCCGATCGCAACGGCTGAGATGAACTGCACCATCGGAAGGAATAGCGCGGACAAAAGGGCCGCCCGGTACCCGGCTCGATACATGTCGCTGGACAATGCATCGAATTCTTCCAGGTTCTCTTCCTCACGACCGAGGGCCTTGACCACTCGCACCCCGGTGATGTTCTCGTTGTAGGCGCCAGTGATTTTTGAGTTCACCTTGCGAACCTGACGATACTGCACAAGAATTCGTTTTTGAAACTGAATGGCCACTCCTATCAACACGGGCAGGACAGCCAGAACGATCAGCGTCAGCTGCCAGTTGATGAAGACCATGAAGATCAATGCTGTGACGATATTGAAAATGGCCCACGTGGTGTCCAGGAGTCCCCAGGATATCAGCTGAGCCACCCGCTCTGAGTCCGAGGTCACGCGCGATATGATCCAGCCAATGGGAGTGCGATCGAAGTAGGAAAAGGAGAGGTTCTGCAGATGATCAAACATCTGTTTTCGCAGATCGTACTGGATCCGTTCAGCAAGGATGCCGGCCAAATAGATGAATCCAAAGACGCCCGCGGCCTGAACAAAGATCAAGACAGCGTAAACACTGACGATTTCTTTCAGGCGCTCGGTGTCACCGGGTATGATGGCTTCGTCAATCAGCAGCATGCTGAGATAAGTGAAAAGGGAATCCAGGCCAGCTACCAGGCTGATAAAGACCAGAAAGCCAACGAACCAGGGCCAGTGCGGTTTCGCTTGAGCCAGGATGCGGCCTACCGTGCCGATATTGATTTGTGCGGAAAAATCTTCTTCTTCGAATTCGTATGGTGCCATGCTAGGTAGTTGGAAATCAGCGAATGGGCCAATGGGTGGACGGTTGGGTCAGGCAGTGTTGGGATCGGTCCCGTCGCCACGACCATTGCCGGAGCCGTCTTCCGAAACGGACAATTCCTGTTGTAGTTCATCCTCAATACTGGCCTGAAGCTCGAAAATGCGGCGATAGATGCCATCCTCAGCCAGCAATGCCTGATGGGTGCCCCGTTCCATGATCTGTCCATTTTGCATGACCAGAATCAGGTCGGCATCCATGACGCTTTGGATCCGGTGTGCGATGACAAAGGTCGTTCGACCCTCCATCAGATGTTCAAGCGCGTGGCGGATCGATGCCTCTGTTTCGGTGTCCACCGAAGACGTGGCATCGTCAAGAATCAGGATCTTTGGATTGCGCATCAGTGTGCGGGCAATGGCGACCCGTTGTTTCTGTCCGCCGGAAAGTGTAACGCCTCGCTCACCAACCAGCGTATTGTAGCCTTCGGGAAAGCTCAAAATGACGTCGTGAACTGCTGCAGCCTGAGCTGCCTGGTATACCTCCTCGTCGGTTACATCCCGATCGACGCCGTAGGTGATATTGTCGCGAATGGTTCGGGAGAAGAGAAAGGGGTCTTGTTCCACGATGCCGATGTGACGTCGCAGGTATTCCCGCGTATAATCGCTCAAGGGCTTGCCATCCAGATCGATGGTGCCAGAGCCGGCCTCATAAAAGCGGGGAAGCAGGTTGACCAGACTCGTTTTGCCTGAACCGGTCGAGCCGAGCAGGGCAACGACCTGGCCCGGCAGGCAGGGAAAGCTTATGTCCCGCAACACCGGTGTGCCTTCCTCGTACTCAAATGCCACGTCGCGGAAGATGATCTCGCCCTCGGGCGGGCCGGCGGGCTGGACATCCCCGGTTGTCAATGGCTCGGTGGGTTCGGCGATAATCTTTTCCACGCGCTCGAAGGAAACCATCCCCATAGACATCTGTACGATGAGCCTGCCCAGGTTTCGTATGGGCCAGATGATCCAGATCACGAGCCCGTGGTAGGCCAGGTAGGTGCCCACAGTAATGGTGCCGTTCATGGTCATTAGAGCTGCCAAGGTGAATCCGGCCACCATTTGCAGGCCACACAGGATATCGGTAATGGGCCAATAGGCTGAGTGGATCATCAGCAGGCGCTTACCCCGCCGAAACTTCTCCCAGTTGTCCTTCTCGAACTTGCCCCGTTCGTACTCCTGGCGGGCAAACGCCTTGACCACACGCACGCCGCTGAGGTTTTCCTGTAAGGTGGTCGAGAGAACCGCTTCCTGCTCCTGGTAACTTTCGTAGGCGTCGAAGATACGTTTGAAGAAGAAGACTGACATTGCCAGGATAATTGGGACTACCATCACAGAGAAGAGGGCGAGTCTCCAGTCGATCAACATGATCGCAGTGAAGTTGACCAGGAACAGCAGCGTGATACGGCCGGCGTTCACAGCCTGATCCTGGAAGAAACGGCGTAGTGCGTCCACATCGGAGGTGGAACGCTGGATGAGTTCCCCTGTGGAGGTCTTGTCGTGATAACTGAACGGCAATCTCTGGAGGCGATCAAAGAGATAGTTTCGCAGCCGATAGACGATTCCTTCCGCAGTACGGGCAGCCCAACGTCCACTGAGAAAGGTAAACGTGCCCTCCAACAGTGCCAGCCCCACGAAGGCGAAGGCTACTACTGGTAACCACTGAGCCATGGAAGTTACGCCCAATATGTCATCGACATAATAGCGTATCAACAGATAGGAGACGGTCTTGATTACCGCGGCCAAGCCAAGGCTGAGGGCTGCTGCCAGATAGGTCCGGTGGAATCCGGTCATCATCCGCCAGAGACCAACCAGCCGGTTGTCAGCGACCGTGTTTTCTAGATCGTAATCGGGACGTGGAATGGAAACGGACAAAACGCGGTTACCTCCGGAAAGTGCACGGGGAAAGGCGGCGCGACCATTCTACCACCACTGTACAGAATAGCACGAAAAGAGCCTCGGCACATTAGCCAGGTGGCTAATCATACCACTGGCCGGAGGGTTAGTCAGGAAAGTTGTATCCATTAGCAGATATGACAGCGCGGCTGGGTTGCAGCGCGGGAAGTGCTTGGTCGGATGTTGCAGAATCTGGCAGTTGAACGATCATTGAATTCGACCGGCATCGTATTGTAATCATTGGCGAAGCGGAATTGGCGAAAATCCCGGAAACCTGATAGTATGCTGAACGGAAAAGGGTGCCGACGGTCTGCGTAAACAGCGGAAATGAACCGCTGATAACCGCTGATCGATCCAAACAAGATCAAAAAAGAATCAGCGTGAATCTGCGCCGAAGGTCTGCGGAATCAGCGTTCCTCTGGCTTGTCCAGGTTAGGAAAAACCAAATGGCAAAGAACTACAGTTTCTACCAGGATCTGGCAGCAGAATTGCCGGAGATCCCAACGGACACGACGATCAGCCGGATGATCTACGACGATGATCACATTCGTGTAGTCGTCTTTGGCTTTGCGCCCGGCCAGGAGTTGACAGAGCACACGTCGGCAATGGCAGCAATTCTGCAGATCGTTCAGGGGGAAGCTACCCTGACCCTGGGAGCGGATTCCCTGGAAGTTGCGCCTGGGGCTTGGGTTCGCATGGCGCCAAATCTGCCTCACAGCGTGAAATCAAAGACCGAAGTAGTCATGCTTTTGACGTTGATCAAGGGCAGCGGCTCCTGAATGCAGTAGGAGAAACAGACAATGCGAATTCTGGCGATCATCTCCGGCGAGTATGGACAGCGTCACACGGATAATGTGAAGGCAACCGGCCCTGCGGGCTGGCATATCGAGACCTGGCGGGCGCCGGCCTTTTTGCCGCCGGTCATCGATGATCCGGATGATTTTCTGCCACCTGCCCTTCCGGCATCGGACCTGATACTTTCCTTTGCCGAGCACCGCGGCGTTGCCGAGTTGTTACCTGATATCGCCGAATTGACAGGTGCGTCCGCCGTGATCGCCGCGGTTGACAATGAAACCTGGCTGCCGCGCGGCCTGGCCCGGCAGCTGCGAGGTTGGCTGGCGGATATGGGTGTGGCTTGCGTCACGCCCAAGCCCCTCTGCTCGCTGACCGAGGCCGATTACGGTGTGACAAGGCGCCAGCGCGAACGCTACGACAATCCGCTCATTGCCGAATTCGCGCACCATTTTGGCCAGCCCAATCTCAGAATAGAGGTGGATCCGGAAACCAGGACCATCATCGGTGTCGAGGTGAAGCGGGATGCGGTCTGTGGATGTGCCCGTTTTACGGGGGAAGGTTTGCTCGGCATTTCGGCGGACGAAGCGGAGCAGAAGGGTGGCATGTTGCACCATCACTTTCCGTGCATGGCCAGCATGGGAATCGACGATGACTTTGGCGATACCTTGATGCACGTGTCGGGCAATGTCCTGCGCGACAATATCGGGGAGCAGGTGAAACCCTTCAAGGATACCCTTTACATTCGCCCGGCCGGGCAATGATGCCGACGGCGCGATTTCCGGTGCCGTAGGTCCGGCTACCAGCCGGACGTTGCCGGTGTGCGGGCCGGGGTGGTTCGAGGCGGGTGTCACGCTGGTAGCGTGACCTACGGGGATGTCGGTTTTTATGCTGTTATCTTGAGGAATTTGCGTTTACCCACCTGTAACACCTGCTCCTGCTCTGCCGGAACCAGTTCGGCGCGGAAATCCTGGATGACTTCTCCGTCGAGTTTTACCCCACCCTGCTGAACCAGGCGCCGGGCCTCGCTAATGCTGCTTGCCATGCTAGTTTCTTTCATGACCGTCAGGAGTCCTGCCGGCTCCGTCAGACGGTACTCTGGCATATCGTCCGGCAGCTCTCCCCTTTGGAAGACAGTCCGAAAGTGTTCCTCGGCCGCATCGGCTGCCGCATCTCCATGGAAAATACTGACGATTTCCCGGGCAAGCTCCATCTTGATATCGCGTGGGTGTCGCGAACCGTTGGCCAGCGTTTCTTTGACGGCAGCAACCTGTTCTGGCAGGTAGCGGGTCGCCAATTCGAAGTAGATCGGCATGGCATGGTCGGGCAAGGACATCACTTTGCCGTACATGTCGTTCGGTTCGGCCGTGATCTCGATGGCATTGCCCATGCTTTTACTCATGCGGACCTGACCATCGGTACCGGGCAGGATATCCATCAGGATCGCTACCTGCGGATTTTGGCCCATGGCTTGCTGGAGCTTGCGGCCGGCAACCAGAATATTGAACAGCTGATCGGTGCCGCCCACCTGTACATCGGTTTCCATGGCAACTGCGTCGTATGCCTGCATCATGGCATAGAAGGTTTCCTGAAGGAAAATGGGATCGCCTTTTTCGAAGCGCAGTGCGAAATTCTCCCTGGCCAGAAACTGTTGCACGGTGAAATTCTGACCGATCTGCATCAAGTCGAGCAGCGTCAAGTCTGCCAGCCAGGTGCCATTGTGGCGCACGATGGTTTTTTCCGGATCCAGGATTCGAAAGGCCTGATCGGTGTAGGTTTTTGCGTTGGCAGCTACCTCCTCCTGGGTCATCAATGGGCGCATCTTGTTCTTGTCGCTGGGATCGCCAACCAGGCTGGTGTAGGATCCGATCAGGAAGGTGACCTCGTGGCCCAAGTCCTGGAACTGGCGCAACTTGCGCATAGTGATCGTGTGGCCCAGGTGTAGATCGGGGCGGGTTGGGTCGTAGCCACAGTAGACTCTGAGGGGTCGACCTTGCTCCTCAGCATCGATCAGCCGCTGCCTCAGTTCGGCCGTCATTTTGCGTTTGGTTTCCTCATCGCCGTAGGTGGTTCCCTGCGTTAAGAGGGCGACCTGTTCATCAATGCTTTTTGTTTTTGACATGCTGGCTTCCTCCGGAAAAGAAAAGAGCGTGGCGCAACGCGCCACGCTCGAATTTGAAAGGGTGGATGTCACACGTCGGACGCGTTCACTCGACCGGCATCGGGGCGTAGTCGCCCCCCGAATACGAGTAACTGCGGCGGAGAGTGTGGTATTCTTTCATGGTGAAGACATCATAACACGCCGGTGGCGGCGTGTCAAGTGGAATTTGTGTTGACCAGCAATTCTCATTACGCAGAGGAGGCGAGGCTGTACGAAGTCTACCGCTTTGCTTGTCCTGCGAGAAAAGGTCATTGTGCCCGTCCTGGCCGGCGCCGGCAAGCCCAAACGTGGCCCGAAACCTAAGCGGGATACGCCACTGGATGTCCAATATCGAACCTTGCACACTGAGATGCAAACCTTGTTTCATCTCCTCGGTATCGCCGTTTAATCAGACTTATCGACAAAGGTTGTCGATCTTGATGCCGTAAGCGCCTATTTTTCGGGTTAGGCGCTATCGAAGCGCTGACCGCAGCCGCAGTCAATCTGAAATGGACGAGTGACGATTCTCATGCTCAAAGCCCTGGCGGCTAACTTTTTCCTGGCCCCGCTACTGGCTTAGGTGCTGGCGCGGGTCATCGGGTTGGATCAGCAGCTTGCGGTCGGTCTGTTCATCCTGTTTTCCAACCGGAATCAACCGGTGTTGTATGCTGGCAGGCAGAAAGCGCAGCCATCGTAACCACGAGCCAGTCCGTCCTGGACTCTGGCGAACGGGATCTTGTTTTTCTGGCTGATGCGAGGCCAGTAGGGGCAGTGAATCGTGTGCAACTCCATGCTGCGTGGGTTGCCATATACGTAGTCTTCCGACTCCTTCACCGCCGTGATTT
>JAYELL010000035.1 GCA_034717495.1 Chloroflexota bacterium
GCGGGCATGGCGCTGTTGATCTCACCGGCCAACTGCACGAAGCGGGCATTATAGCTCAAGGTCTTCAACTTCCAGGCCAGGTAGTGGGGATCCAGGGGAATGCAGTGACCGCCTACCCCGGGGCCAGGCGTAAACTTCATGAAGCCATAGGGCTTGGTGGCCGCCGCCTCGATTATCTCCCAGACGTCCAGGCCCAGCTTGTCGCACATGATGGCCATCTCATTGACCAGCGCGATGTTCACCGATCTAAAGGTGTTCTCCAATAGTTTGACCAACTCGGCCGCCTGGGTGGAAGAAACCGGCACTACGCACTCGATTACGCTGCTGTAGAGCGCTGTGACAACCTCCAGGCAGGCTGGCGTGCTGCCCCCCATTACCTTGGGGGTATTCTCCAGCGTATAGTCGATGCGCCCGGGATCGATGCGTTCCGGGGAAAAAGCCAGGAAGAAGTCCTCACCGACCTGGCATCCACTGTCCTCCAGGATGGGACGAAGCAGTTCCTCCGTGGTTCCTGGATAGGTGGTCGATTCCAGCACTACCAGCATGCCTGGATGGACGTGCGTGGCAACGCTTTCACCAGCGGCTACCAGGAAGCGCACGTCGGGATCGCGCGTCTTGTTCAGTGGAGTGGGCACGCAAATGATGGCCACGTCACAGTGATCGAGGACGCTGTAATCGCAGGTGGCCCTGAACGAATCTTCAGACAGGTCCTCGAGCCGTTTCGCAGGAATGTCCGGAATGTAGGAACGACGTTGGACCAGCGCCTCCACCTTGTCCGGGTCAGAGTCGATACCGGTTACCGGAAAGCCCTGCTCGGCGAAAACCAGCGCCAGGGGCAGCCCAACGTAGCCCAGTCCAATAACAGCCACTTCGGCCGTACGAGCCCGTATTTTCGCCTGGATTTGATCTTTCATTGCATAGTATCCCATCCCGTAGCCGCCACCGGATGCGTCATTTCGAGAAACTCACTCTTCCGTCGCTCCCGTAGCGTTCGCGGGCCCCTCCGGGGTGCACGCGAGGATGACGTTAGGCTGGTCCGGAAATGGCTAGTTTCCAGGCAGGCATATCCCGTGCCCATGTCGTTACAGCACACCATCAGCCGGTTGATAGCTCTGGATATTGCCGGGCGGCGTTCGTTGGATCAAACGATACAGCAACGGCGTGGCCGCCGAGTCAAACACCAGTTTGGACATCAGTTTTCTCTTGTAGAGGAAGATAGCAATGCGATCCATGCTATCGGGCTCGATCACCGACTGGATGACCGGTTCAGGCAGTGGCCGGTTCAGTTGCATTTGGTTGAAATCGGTCGTACCCAGTTTCTCCTGCTCAGCAAAGGCCACATGTCGCACGCTGCGCGGGTCCACGCCCAACAGATGACAACCCAGGGCGTCCAGGGCGACTACGTTGTCAGAGACCGCCATCCAGCCGGCCGGAATGGCGTCACCTTCCAGGGGCCCTCGGCGGTCCATGGCATAGGTGCCGTCCAGGACGCTGATTTGCGGGGCGTAAGCCCGGTTCAACGCCACAATGCCCCAATCGAGGATGTGATGATACAGCAATCGCATGGGATCGGGAATACAGCCCCATTGGTTCTTCAAGCCCAGGGTGACCCGCGTAATAACATGGGTTTTTAGAACAGGAGCGGTAATGAAGACATCTACATCGTCCATGAGGAAACTGGAGGCCTCGATCTGGATGCGCCGTCCAGCAACCCTATCTTCGATCATGCGAGCAGGTTTCTTCGTCAGGTTCACAAAGGGAACGCCGTAGCGCTTGCAGACATCGGCCAGGCCATTCCTGACGAAGGCCTCTTCCGCAGGAAAGGTGCCACCATCGGACTCGCCTACATAGATCTTCGTCGCGCGGCTGGTCAATACGCTCAACAGGGCGTCCAGAAACGCAGGCGACGTGGTCACACCCGGTTTGGGTTCGGGCCATGTGAGGTTGGGTTTGATCAGGACGGTCGAATCGGGGCGTACAGTGTTTTCCCAATCGATGAACGCCAGTGCGTCGTGCATCTGACTTGCCAGGTCATCGCCGATGCGATCTACGAATATCTTATGCATAACTCGTTTTTCCATTTTCTTGAACCGATGCCATCAAGAGTGCCTCCAGGGCCACAGTTGTCTTCTCCCAGTCGGCGTTTTTCTCGGCAGCTCTTCGTCCGGCAGCAGCCAGTTCCCGGGCCTCGTGCGGCAAGTCTGCCAGCGCCACCGCCCGATGGAGGGCGTCGATAGGACCATCAGCATAGACGATCCCACTATCTTCACCAAATTCCGCTTTTAGTCCAGGTAGGTTTGAGGCCACCACTGGTTTACATGCCGCCAGATACTCATAAACCTTCATCGGCACGATCTCGCGGGTCGTATCGTTTGTCAGAGAAGGTAGCATACACACATCTGCAGCAGCCACCAAACTTGGGATTTTTTCGTAAGGCCGGCGGCCCGTCATGATTACGTGCCGCTCAATACCATATCGCGAAACCAGGCTATGCAATTCATCGTAGATGTCGCCATCGCCGACGATCAGGAAGCGAGCTCCATGAAGTACGCTGGAATCGTCAGCGATCTGCTGGACGATTTGAAGCAGTCCAGAGAAATCATACAGCCATCCCATAAAAAAGATAACCCATTCATCGGGACCAATGCCCAGCTCCCGGCGCCTTTCCGAGCCATCGACATTTTCGTGGAACAGATCCAGGCTGACTCCGGTCTTCAGTACGGTGACCTGTCCCGTATCCACACCTGTGCAGATCACATACTCGCGCATCTGCGGCGTGAAGACAACGACCCGGTTAGAAGCTCGCAGCGCGGCCCCCTCCATCATGCGGGCTGCAGACCATAGCCAACGCTGGGGCACCATGGTGTGATAAGGCTCCTGCACGATGCTGATAAAGGGGATATTGCGCCATTGCAGCAACCGTGCCATGAAATAACTATTGGTTAAAGTCAAACCAATCACCAGGTCGAAGGGCTGCGACTCAAGTTTGCTGCGTAATTCCAACAGACTGGTTGTTGTCCAACTCATGTGTGCCAGCAGCGGCAGTTGAATGGTCGCAGGTCGAGTGACTTGCAGTGAAACCCCATCGATCACCTTGTTCACTGCCGGAAATTCCTGGCGGGGCTGCCAGCGAGGCGGCGCCGTTCTCGTTGGCCACAGAATGTCGTAGTCGATCACTTCCACATAATGGCCCCGTTTCACCAGGCGCTCTGCCAGGTGATGTTGCTGGATGACGTTGCGATCGACCCAGTTAGTTTCTTGCACGATCAGGATTCTTAGACGATCGTTTTTAGGAAGGATATTCTCGGCAGGTCGCTCCAATGGCTTCATCAAAGTGTATCAGTGTTGATCACGGTTTTTCCGTTCACTTGATAGACCTGACGCATCCAATCAGCTGTACGCCTCACTCCCTCAGCCAACGAGACAGTGATCTCAAAGTCCAGATCCCGAACAGCCTTGCTGTTATCCACGCGCTTGACCTTGGTGGTAAATGGTTCTCCATCCTTGTAGGTCACCAGATCAGGATCGGCGCCGGTCGCTTCCAGCACGTATTGTGCCAGCGTCTCGATATCATGGAAATCGCCCCCGCCGATGTTGTAGACCTCGCCTGGTTTGAAATCGTCTGAAATATTGGCAAGAGCTTTGACAGCATCCGATACGTAGGTCGAGGTTCGTCGATGGCCACGATAAACCGTGAACGGTACACCATGCAAGGCTCGATAGCAGAACAGGCAATTCACACTGCGATAAGGGCTGTAAAACTCACCGGGTCCATAGGTATTGAAAAACCGCACACGCACCGACTCGGTATCGTACATCTCCGCAGAATTCAAGATCTGCATTTCCCCCACCCACTTGGTCATGGCATAGTCATTGAGCTGCTTGATCTCCAATCTGTCCATCACGTCTTCAGTCATTACCCCCTCATAGTCGCCATAGACCTCAGAGCTACTTGCAAAGATCATCCTGAAGCCTTGCCGCTCCTGGAAGCGAATCATGTTCTTTGTGCCAACCGCGTTGGTCCGCCACAACGTATCGTAGTAATCTTCGCCATTCCAACGGCCAAACTCGGCTGCCAGATGATAGACATAGTCGAAGGAGTTACTGGTGAATACCCGCTCCAACTGGCGAAAGGAGCTGATATCACAGCGGAAATACTGATCGTCATGATAATGCCTGATATCTAGCAGCCAGACGTCGTGACCTCTGGATCGCAATTCAGTGACCAGATGTCTGCCG
>JAYELL010000036.1 GCA_034717495.1 Chloroflexota bacterium
CGCCAGCAGGCGTACCGTGAGGTAAGGACGCGAAGCGCGAAGGGTGCGGAGGACACGAAGGATACGGGGACGCGGGGATGGGGGGACGCGGGGAGGGGGCGACACGGGGAGGGGGATACGGGGACACTGGGATGGGGGGAAGGTTTGGACCACGAAGGCGCGAAGTCTTACGCGCCAGCAGGCGTACCGTGAGGTAAGGACACGAAGCGCGAAGGGTGCGGAGGACACGAAGGATACGGGGACGGGGATGGGGAGTCGAGCGCACGGTTTCCGTTTGCGGTGAGGGAAGGCGCAAGGTATAATCGTCGGGTTTGATGGCTTCGACCGGAGCATGGGAAAGGTCGAAGCGGTCCGTTCATTTGAAAGTTTTATCGATGTCCGGCACCCTGGAACAGTGTACGGCTGCCTTGATTGCCGCAGGTATTGCCGGTTACCTGGGAGTTATCCCAAATGCACTTGGGATAAATTTGGGATAGAGGGCCTGGAATTGGGAAAAGACTTGGGAAAACGATCGATTGAGGGACATGGACTATCGAGCGCCCACCTGGCACGCTGGATCGCCGTTTTTCTGGCGGTAGCTCTTCTGCTGGGCGTTGGCCCAACCCTGGTGTCCGCCCAGGATCCCTGCGATCCGGGAAATCTCATAGACAACTGCCGCTTCGATTCCTTCAGCGGCAGTCCGCCGCGGCAGGTGCCGGCAGGCTGGGCGCCCTTTGTTGTGTCAGGCGACCTGACGTTCAAGCAGGATGTCGACACCGTGTTCGGCCCTCCGTCGCTGCGTATGTGGTCAAACGGCGGTACGTTCACCGCAGGTATCTACACCCAGGTAGGGGGATTGGAGCCGGGCAAGGCGTATATTGCCTCGGTCGGATGGGGTGGACCCAACGCGCCCGATACCTTTGGACGGCGTCTGGGCATCGATCCCACGGGTGGCACCGATCCCACATCTCCCAACATTGTCTGGGGCCCGATGCACTACGGCAAGGGGCGCATCCTGAACCGGCCAGGTCCCCACTCCCAGGATAAGCCCAATCTCGATGTTTCAGCGGTAGCCCAATCAGATAGGGCCACGGTATTCGTCTGGGTCGAACATCCCAGGTCCACCGGTGACAACATGATTTTCATCGACAACGTGGGATTGCGGCTGGACCCCAATCAGCCAGCGCCCACGCCGACCCCCATGCCCCCGACTGCGACGCCGCTGCCGAACCCAACCTCCATACCGGAGACGGAGACTCCAACCCCATCCCCAACCGAAACGGTCCTGCCAACGGATACGCCGACTGCCACGCCAACGCCTAGCGACACAGCGACAGCGTCGCCGACCCCGACCGACACACCCAGCCCGACGGCAACGCCCAGCCCTACGATCACACCGACGATCACGCCGACTCGGCCACCGAGACCCACGGCAACCCCTCTGCCCATGCTCGCGCAGGTTGGACAGGCGGGCCAGCGGGAACCCTCGCTACTGCTTTATACCGGCCTGATTTCCTCGGGAGCTGCCTTTCTGATCAGTCTGTTTCTGTGGCGGGTCCTTCGTCGCTAGAGCCAGTGACTGGATGGCTGCTCTGTGTAATTTTCCGGCCTGCATTTTTGGTGAGGTCAACCCCGGAGTCTATTCGCCGTCCGGTGAGTCCGGACTACTTTCGGTGTCAGGGCCAGGGTCGCTGATATTTTCCCGGTTGGCAGCTGTCTGACGGGCCTGATAGCGCTTGCGATCTGTGGTACGCCACTGTTCGCCCTCGGGAAGAGTGACCTTGCGGGCGAAAACCAGATATCCCGTATGGGCCACCATGCGATCGGTAGGTCGAAGGCGGGCAGCCACCGGCTTATAGTGGCGCAAAAGAAGTTCGTGCACGTCCAGATCGGCGAATCCATGCTGCGGCAGGGCGGTCAATAGTTCGCTGACCTGATTGGTCGTGGGGAGCAGGCTTCCAAAAAAGCCCCCGCCTTTGAGCGCACGGCGAACCGCATCCAGGTAGCGCCATGGTTCCCGTAAGTCGAGGAAACAGGCGTCGACATGTTGTTCGTCGAAGCCATCGGCAATATCGCGGACCTTTAGATCGACATAACGCAACAGGTCAAAGCGCACCAGGTTATTGGCTGCCACCCGGCTCATCTTGTTGCGCATCTCGTAGCTATACACCCGACCGGAAGGCATAACGGCCCGAGCCAGTGCCATGGACAGTCCACCGCTGCCCGTACCTGCTTCGATCACGCGCCGTCCTGGATAGAGGTTGAGGCGTAGGACGATGTAGGCGGCATCCTTGGGAAAGACGATCTGGGTCTCGCGTTTGATGTAGCGGATCAGATCGTGGGTGGAGGGTTCCAGGACCAGGAATGCATGGCCAAGCTGGGTGACCACCATTCTTCCCAGGGGCTTGTCGATGATCTCCTCATGGCGAATGATACCGCGGTGGGTGTGCCATTCGCCATTGCGCTGCAGTTTAACCAGTGTACGTTTTCGGTCCTCCCCAACCAGTAGAACCGTGTCGCCGATGGCGGCTACTGGTTCGGCGTCGGGCAGTGGTGTGATATCAGTCATACAACGATTATACTTCACCCGCGGGGGCCGCGCAATTGCGAGACGTTGACGTCATGTGCCAACCATGGTATAAGAAATCCTGTGATCCGGGGACCGAATGGCGGACCTGTCAGCCAGGCGGATGTTAACCCGGGGTGATTGGAAAGGACCATCGATGCGCCGAGCGAATCTGCAGGCCGGTTTAGTGGGCGGTGCTATGACTGTGGGGTTGTCGATCATTGCTCTGTTGCCCTATGTGGGAGCCTGCATTGCCTTGCCGCTCTTTCCCCTTGTTTACGTACTGATTGGCATGATAGCGGTGCGGGTGAGTGACTATCCGGCGGGGGTATCTGAGGCCTCGGTGGGCGGTGCCGTCGCTGGCGCGATCGCGGCCATTATCGGTGGGCTGGCGGCAATGTTCCTGGCACCCATACGCCTGGCCATCGCCGGTGGACCTGAAGAGTTGGTGTTGGCGTTGCCTGCCGACACGATTCAGTCGTTGGTTCAAGCTGGACTCGATCCGGTGGCTGTCACTGAATTCGTTGGGGGCATCGGCATCGGTATGCTTTGTTGCATCGCCCAGTTGACAACGGGTGTGCTGCTTGCTGCAGTGGGGGCTGGGCTATATGCGGCCTACCGGCAGACATAGGGGCGGAGTCTGCCCTGCATTTTCCCTGGCCTTCACTGCTGGACTCCCGCTTTCCCCGCGTTCGCGAGGATGGCAGCGGGAGTGACATGGACCCATGGCCGGTCAATCTACGATCCGAAGCAGCGATTCTGCCTCCTCCACGGTAATCTCGCCATTCGAGAGACTCTCCAGTATCTCCATAGCCGTGTTCTCCGATCGCGTTTGCACGGGCTGGGTCGGCGGCAGGGCCGCAACCGGTTTTTGCCCTGGATCGACCACCTCTGGTTGCAAGGGCGCCAAGACTGATTCCGAACGGGCGCTGGGTTCTTCGATCGCAACAGGGATTGCGCCGACCGTTCGAACTACGATATCGCCCATGACCGTTTCCAACTGGATATCCGCCCGGGGCTCGTCGCCCACGACGCCGATGGTGCGGCCGCCGCCAAATCGGCTGGCGGGGCCTGGACGCCCCACTCGAACCTGGGGAAGATCGGAGTCGATCTTGCCTCGACGTGTTGCGGCTTCAACCCGTACGCCGACCTGAGCCGGCATCCGCATACTGATGTCGCCTTTGACGGTGGTTGCACGCCACTCTCCGGAGGCTGGTTCGCCATCAACGGCAATATCGCCTTTGGATGTTGTGATCTGTAGGTTGGCTATCCTCACACTATGCAACCTGCAATCGCCTTTGGCGGTATTGATGGCCAATTCCCGGGCGTTGGCATAGCGCACACCCACGTCGCCTGCCCCCAGATTGACGGAATTCTTTCTTGCTGTTTTGCCGTTGCTGGCATCGCCTGAATTCCAATTCCGGATGGTTGCATCTCCAGCGCCCGAATTGATTTTCAGTGTGCCGGCCAAAGCGCTCACCGTGACGTCACCTTTGCCCGTTTCCAGGACGGCGGCGCCTCGCTGTTCGCTAACAGCGATATCGCCGTAACCGGTTCCGACGGTCAGCAATCCTCGCCCGCCCGAAACGGATATATCGCCTTTTCCGGACGCCAGGTTGTGGGCGCCGCTAACTTGACTGACCTTCAAATCTCCTTTGCCTGTGTGCAGACTAAGATCGGCGTCAATTCCCGTTGGAAGTGTCAGGGTTACATCGATACGACGGTTCCGGCCGATATCGACGACGTTCTGTTGGATGGTCAATGTATCGCCGACGATCTGGGTTTCCAGTTCTTCCTCCCGGTTGGAATGGATGCGAGCACCCAGATGGATCTGGTCGCCATTGCCGCTGGCGATCTGGATGTCGCCGAGACCCAATCGGGAATCGATCTTTGCGATACCCTTCGGATCGAAAACTCTTTCTACCTTGATCATGTTTTTTCTCCTATGATGTCAGAATGTTGAATCACCTGGTGCCGGAGGCGCCTGTTTGAGAAGGGCCAGGGCCTGGTCAGCCGAGAGTTGGCCCGATCGAAGCTGGTTCAAGATGGCTTGCCGTGAGGCGGCGGGGGAGTCCGGAGTTGGTTGCTCCAGGTTCTGGATGAGTTCATCCAGCTTGGCTCTCACGGTAGGGTAGGAAACACCCAGGGTTTTCTCCAGCTCCTTCAAGTTGCCGCGGCTGCGCACGAAGAGCAGAAGAAAGGTCTGTTCTTCCTCAGTCAGCGAGCAAAAAGGACAGGGACTGTAACGACTGCGTACCTGGGTGCCACAGGTGTCGCAAGACACCTCAGTGATCGTCAATCTGTCGCCACACGTGGGGCATGCCTCGATGATTTTTCGCATAATACCCTCCAATCTGATGTGATTATATCAAAAAAATTGATAAATGTCAATAATTAATCCAAAATTTTAAGTTTTATAACAATACCTTCCAGGAATCGCCATCCAATTGCGCTGCAAAAAAACACCCTGCCGGGTTGGCAGGGTGTTGAAATGCTGCTGCTTCCTGAGCGCGGCACTTTGTTACAGGCTTTCCTCAAAAACCACGCCACAATGGGGACAGGTGTTGTCCCACTCGCCGACCTCGCCGCCGCAATCGGGACAGTAGAAGCCGATCTTGGCGCCACAGCGGAAGCATTCGGTTGCTTCAGGATCGAGAACACCGCCACAGTCAGGGCAGAGAATCGCCTGGCAGGTCGGACACTCGACGCTCCCCCGGGGAACCTTCGCCTGGCAGTTGGGGCAGGGGAAGGTCGGCACCGGGGCGCCTTGGGTGCCGCAGCGGGGGCAGGCGCTTTCTTCCATCGTCAGCACCAGGCCACACTGGTTACAGATGCGGGAAAAGCAGTCGGGACAGACAGCCTCGCTGCGCGGGAAGCGGGTCTTGCAGTTGGGACAAACAGCCATCGGCAGTACGCCTGCCACATCGGTAAAGAGAGCTACCTGACGGTCGGCAATGTCCTCCATGACGTGCCCACAGTTTTCGCAGCGTTCCGCCGTGCCGAAGAGCCGTTGCTGGCAGTGGGGACACACCCGAAGAAAACTGTGGTTGCAGTTGGGACAGACCGCTGCCGAGGCCATTAACTCGAAACCACAGTCGGGACAGGGGAAGCTCAAGGACAACCGGCACTTGGGACAGGTATCGGCCTGCTCTTCCACACCGGTGCCGCAGCCGGGGCAGATCAACTGGCCACACAACGGGCACAAGCCTTCCTCGATCCAAATAGTACCGTGGCAGCGGGGACAGGCTATGCTCTCAGGATGGGACAACGAAGCGGCGGCAGCGCCCTGGGCTGGTTGTTCCAAGGCCGGAGCTGTGTCCGGAGGTGCCGCCGGCTCTGGCTCTTCCTCCTGCTGGAAGATCTGCGGATCGAGTCTGCTGCCGCAGTTGGCGCAACTGGCATCACCGGGGCTGATCTCGGCGGCGCACATCGGGCAGACGAACTCGTAGTCGATGCCGCAATTGGGGCATTCTGTATCAGCCTCGGTCAATGCCGCCCCACATTGCAGGCAAAGATTGCCATCACAGGCGGGGCAACGCTCTGCGCCGATTTCGATCCTGGCTTTGCCGCAATGGGGACAGGGTATCACGAACTGGGTGCCACATTGGGAGCAGCTTTCATCACCTGGCTTGAGAGGCGCATTGCAATCCGGGCAAAACAACTCCAGCTGCGCGCTGCAGCCTGGGCAGGCTGTATCGTCTTCACCCAGCGGTGTGCCACAATCAGGGCAAAGAGCCTGGCTGCAGTGGGGGCAGCTGTCGTCGCCAAGCTCCACCTCCAGGCCACAACTGGGGCAGGGAAATACGAAGCGCAGGCCACAATCGGGGCAGACTTCTGCTTCCGCTGACACGGGGCTTTCGCAATTCGGGCATGCCAACTCGAACTCTGCGCCACAACGCGGGCAAAGCGTGTCGTTGTCGTCCAGGGAAGCACCACATTCCGGGCACAGGGCTTGATCGCAGTTGGAACACAGATCAACGCCCAGTTCATTTTTAACGCCACACGAAGGACAATTCATAATTGGGTTCTGTTGTTTCCTTTTTCTGGTTAGGGTTCACCTGATATGCTTGATATGCTGCGTTCGGCCAGCCAGACGCCTCCGAGAACCAGGAATGTACCCATCAGTTGAGCCTGAGTGATGGTCTCGCCGAGAAAGAGCATAGCGAAAACCATGGTGATCAGAGGGATCAGGTAGATGTAAACGGCAGCCCGGTTGGCAGTCAACCACTCTGCAGTTTCCCACCACCACAGGTTCGCCAGCAGGCCGGGCCCGATGCCAAGGATCAACACAGCTGCCAGGGCGGGTAGGGTCAGGGTGCTGTCACCGCCGAAAACCAGGGCGATGGGCAAGAGTGTCAATGCCCCCATGGTGGCTGCTGCTGTGGTCACGATCAGGGGTGGATAGGCCTCCAGGAGTCGCCCACCGATCACAAAATAAAAGGCACCCATCAGGGCGGAAAGAAGCACAAGCAGGTCGCCAAAAGCTGTGGAAAGATCGAAATCCAGGAGGAAGCCATTGGCGCTGACAACCCAGGCACCCACCAAGGCCAACACGATTCCGATCCAACCGGCAAGGCCGACCTGCTGGCCAAAAAAGATTGTTGCTAACAGGGCAGTGAATATGGGAACTGTGTTTGCCAGGAGCCCAGTGTTGACAGCGCTCGTGTGCGCCTGACCAGCGATCTGCAGCCCGTAGAGCAAGGTTACACCCACCATGGACAATAAAAAAAACGAGAAAAACTCTGAGCGGATCGCGCCGCGGAACTCATTCATCTGGTCACGACGAATCAACAGGAAAACTGTCAGAACGGCGGTCACGAGCCATCGGCCAGTTACTACAGCGGCAGGGTTAAGATCTCTCAGGGCGATCTCATTGAGGATGAAGCTTGAGGCCCAGAGGGTGAGCAGCGAGGCAAGCTTAATCCACCGGACGGCAACCATGCCAGGCATTCGAATATCCAGCCGACCGTTAAGCGGGCTGGTACCGCTCCCGCCGGCTATCGAGGTCTTCCAGGTGAAGTGACAGAGCCTGGGAGGAGCTGTCGGAACCCATGGAGATGCCGTAAATCGTGTCCGCTGCTTCAATGGTGCCGCGGTTATGAGTAATGATAATGAACTGGAGGTCTTTTGCGGCCTCCTTGATCGCGGCGCGGAAGCGATTGACATTGGCCTCGTCCAATGCGGCGTCAACCTCATCCAGGATGCAGAACGGTGGAGGGCTGACCTCCAGAATACTCAGAATCAGCGCCGCCGCGGTGAGACTTCGTTCGCCACCGCTGAGCAGCGGCAATGCCATCGTGCGTTTTCCCGGAGGACGCGCAATGATCTCGATCCCACTGTGCATGGGGTCATCCGGTTCGTTTAGCTCAAGTCTGGCCGTGCCGCCGCCAAACAGGGTGGTAAACTTCTCCTTGAATTCCCGCGCGACTGCCTGGAAGGTGACCATGAACTCTCGTTGCATCACTTCGTTGAGCTCCTGGATAACCTCTTCCAGGGTGTCCGCTGCCTGTTCCAGGTCAGTCGCCTGGCCCGTCAAAAACTCATGCCGATCGCGGGCTTCCTGGTATTCCTCAGGAGCATTGGGATTGACGCTGCCCAGGCGATTGTATTGCGATCGCAGCTTGCGAATGTCTTTTTCGACCCGCTCCGGGAGTTCTTCGATGACCGGCAGGCGTTCTATGATCGGCCGGATCGGCAGGGGTGGCTGGGAGTCGACCTGCTCCGGTTCATCCAACTCTACCAGGCCGACATCATGTTCGATCTCGCTACGCAGGTGGGTCAGTTCATCGGTGGCTCGTTGCAGGGCCAATTGGGCCTTGTTGGAAATTTGCTCCTCATACTGAAGATGGCGACGGTGCTGCGATTCCTCTTCTGCCAGGGCATTTCGTTCCGTGTCAATAGTCGAGAGTTCTTTTTCAGCTGGATCGATGCGATTGGCGTACTCATCAATTTGCGCGCCCAGAGTCTCATCCTGGAGCTGCAGATTACCCAACCTGGCGGCCAGGGCTTCCTGTTCTGCCACTAAGCCGTCGGCCCGGGCCTGCTTGAAACGAATCTCTTGCTGCAACTGGTTCAAGCTTCGCTGCTGATTGGACAGGATGGCTTGCTCGCTGGCAACCCGGGCTGCAACGACGCTCGCCGCGGAACGTTGTTCCATCAGATCGGCAACCATTTCCCGGGGATCCAAGCCCGTCAGCTCGCGCTCAGCCTCTGTGACGGTCAGCTGCGCTTCCTGGATCGCCTCGGCTAATTGAGATATCCTTGTTTGCGCCTCCAACTTTCGCGTCGAAAGGCCTTCCTGCTCCTGGTGGGCCTGGGACAGTCGTTGATTTCGCCAATCCAATTCCTGGGCGATCTGGGTTGCCTGGCCCTGAAGTTTGGCCAGCGCCGCGGTCTGGGTCTGCTGTTGCCTGGAAGCGTCGGCCAGCTCGTGATCAAGGTTGTTTAGCGACTGTCGCTGATCCTGGATTGCCTGCTGCAGGGCAGCCAACTGGGCTTGTTGCTCAGAGACCTCTTTCTCGGCCTGGCGAAGCGCTTGGGGCAATTCCCTCAGAGACCGTTCTCTTGCCAGCACCCCTTTGTCCCTGCGCGCGGCACGGCTGCCGCCACTCACACTGCCCCCTGGACGTACGATATCTCCTTCAAGCGTGACAATGGTTGGTCGATTCTGTCCGGCACCGCGAACGCGGCGGGCGACAGCCAGGTTTTCGGTGACCACCACGCGACCGAGTAGATAATCCACCAACTGGCCCAACTGGGGATCGGCCTTGACCAGATCAGCACCGACGCCAATGACACCCGCGCCGGAGGGCACTGAGATTGGCCGGCCAGGCCGAATCGTGTCCAACGGCAGGAAAGTTGCCCTGCCGCCGCTTGTGCGCTTCAACCAGGCAATTGCCTTTTCGGCGTCTTGCCAGCGATCGACAACAATGTCCTGCAGGCGGCCGCCCAGCGCGGTTTCAATGGCAAGCTCCAGCCGTTCCGGCACGTCGATCTGGTCAGCAACCGTGCCAATGATTCCCGAGAGTTCTGAGGATGAGCTACCGAGACCGCGGAGGACGGACCGGGCGCCACCACCATAGCCTTCGCCTTCATCTTTGAGCCGCTGCAGCAATTCCAGTTGATCTCTCAAACGGTCTGCCCGGCGTTGACCCTGGGCCAGCTGCGATGCCCATTCCGACGATTGCGCCTCGTTTCTATCAATCGCCTGCACCAGTGTCCCGCGTTGTTCTGCCAACGTCTGTCCCTCTGCCTCCAGTTGGGACAGTTGGGCCTCCAGCGAAGCGACCTGGGGCAGGAATTCCTGGTGACGGGAAACCGATGCCTGCAATTCCTCCTCTAAACGAGTGATCTCCGCCACCAGGGTCTGGCGCCGGCCTTCCTGCTCTACCAGGCTTCGCTCGTAGCCTATCTGCTCGGTTTGCAGCTCGGATGCAAGCTTTTGTGCGTCGGCCAGCGCAATCCCATGCCTTCGTCGGGTAGCCTCAGCAGCGTCGACTCCCGCCTGGGCCTCCTGGATACGGCTCTCCAGTTGCTGGAGATTTTCCTGCTCACTTGACAGCGCGGCCTGGGCAACCTGGACATGTTCGACCTGAGCTTGCCGTCGTTCCTGCATGGGATCGAGTTCGGCCAGCAGGTCGTCCCGGCGTTCGGCCAGCTGACGTTTGCGCTCTGAACCCACCGCCAGCTCGCGTTGCATGGCTTCCGCCTGGCGATGCAGGGTGCTGCTTGCCCGGTGCCAGTCCCCCAGTTTGTTTCGCAGGAAGGCATGGCGTTCGCGCAGGGTGGTGTGCTGGCCGTCCAGCTGACGCAGCGTTTCCTGGCGGGCTTTGACCACTGCACCGGTCGAGGTCTCCTCCTCGCGCGCCAGCGCCAGACTGTTCCGGCTGCGATTCCATCGGTATCCATACCACACCCGCAGCTGAGTATCGAGATCGGCCTGAACCTGAAAACGCTTTTCGGCGCGGGTTGCCTGGGTCTTGAGGTAGCGCAAACGGGGCTCTATCTCGTTGAGGATATCCCGAACCCGTTCGAGGTTGCGCCTGGTTTCGGCGAGCTGGCGCAGGGCAGTATCGCGCTTGGCCTGATGGCCGGTGATGCCAGCAGCTTCCTCCAGCAGGGCGCGGCGCTCATCGGGTCTGAGCGATAAGGCCTGATCGACCAATCCCTGGCCAATCATGGTGTAGGTCCGTTTTGCCAGACCAGATTGACTCAGCAGTTGGTTGATGTCCTTCAACCGCACGCGAGTGCCGTTCAGATAATACTCGTTTTCACCTGATCGATAGGCGCGCCGGGTGATAACCACTTCGCCATAGTCCACCGCCAGCCAACCGTCGGTGTTGTCCAGTGTCAGGCTGGCCTGGGCCATGCCCAATCGGGCGCGCTCGTTGGAGCCGCTGAAGATCATGTCTTCGCTGCGTTTGGCGCGCAAACGAGTGAAGCTTTGTTCTCCAAGAACCCACTGGATCGCGTCAGAGATATTCGATTTTCCACTGCCGTTGGGGCCGACGATGGCGGTCAGCCCTCCCTTGAAGTGGAAATTGGTTTTGCCAGCGAAGGTTTTGTAGCCGTGAAGTTCAAGTTGTTTGAGACGCATAGGCTTTGTGGTGTCGTTAGGATCGATGTCGATTTCAGCCTCCATGGGCGTCCGTTCAGGTTCCTGGTCGTTCTCCGGATCAGTTTTCATGACCCGCGAAACCCTCGTCGTAGCTGCGAATAAGGGTGTGCAACAGCTGTTGAGCAAGCCTGGTATCCAGAGTGCAATCCGTGGGACGTGCCAGGCCACTCCCGCGGCTCAGGCCGGACAGGATAAGGTTCCGGTCGAGCCCGTAGTAACCCGCCAGGCGTTCGCCCATCTCGAAGCGGCTGAGAGCCTGAGGCCCTGCCACGTTGATGACGCCGCTAAGCCTGTTTCCTGCCAGCTCCAGCAGAGCGGAGGCCAGATCCTCGATCCAAATAGGGCAGCGAATCTCATCGGTAAAGAGGGTGACTGTCTGTCCCTTCCTGTTGCTATTGACAAGCCAGGCCGTGCTGTCGTCGGGCGGGTCCAGGCGGCCAATCAGGGAGGTCCGTACGATGACAGCCTGGGGTGCTGTGGCGCGGACGGCATACTCGGCTTCAGCTTTTGCTACACCATAGTCGTGTGTTGGCAGCGGGTTTGGTCGAGCCGTTTCGTCGTAGGGCGCCCCTTGGCCGCTGAAGACCACATCCGATGAAAGGTGAACCAACCGGGCGCCAATGAGAGAAGCCCCTTCCGCCACGTACCGGCTGCCATTAACGGTGGCAGCCTGCGCGTCCGGCCCAGCCTTCTGATAGGCCGTGTGGATGATGGCCGTTGGACGAATCTGCCCAAGGAGATCCAACACCTGCTGCCGTTCCGAGATATCCAGCTGGGCCAGGCGCACGGGGCCCTTGCTCGGATCGGGAGGGTTGCGATGCCAGGTGCCCCAGATCTTGTTAAAGGAACTGGTGGCAACAGATGCCTGTCGAACGATTTCCCCGCCGAGGAAACCGCTGGCACCTGTCACCAGGAGAACAGGTTGATTGCCAGGCTTATCGACGCAGGGTTCGGGCTGGTTTGCTGCTCGCGGTTTCGGCAGTGACTCGCTAGACTGGTGCATTCTCCACCAGGGCGGATGTATCAATAAGGTCGGCCGCCACGTCTTCCCTTGCCACAATCCCTTGCTGCGCAATAGGCTGACCGATTTCCAGGCGCCGGAGGGCATCGGCCGCAGCTCTTTGTGACGCCTTTTGTTTGGACTGACCGTCACCCCGGCCCCATATCTCACCGTTGACGAGTACCTGAACGGTGAAAAGCTTGGCGTGGTCAGGGCCTTCGGCGGCCACAGTCTGATATCGTGGTGTTGACCGAAGCTCGCTCTGACTCCATTCCTGGAGGCGACTTTTGGCATCCTTGATTGCTGCCTGCTCGACCATTTCGGGCAGAACCGGTTCGACCAGCGGGAAAAGAAGGTTGTCGACCGCTTCCAGGTCCTGGTCCAGGTATAGTGCTCCTACAAGCGCTTCGAAACCGGCGCAGAGAATGGCGGGGCGTTCTCGACCACCCGTTTCATCTTCACCCCGACCCAGAAGTAAAAACCGACCCAATTGAAGTTCCCTGGCGAAACTCGCCAGGGTTTCTTCCCGGACCAGGGCAGCTCGCAGGTTGGTAAGTGGGCCCTCTCTGAGCTCCGGAAACCGGTGGTAGATCTGCTCCCCAATCACGAAATCGAGAACCGCGTCGCCCAGAAACTCCAGCCGCTCGTTGTCGGCCTGGATGAACCAAGGTGATTCGTTGATGTACGATCGGTGGGTTAACGCTCGCTGCAGGAGAGTTTTGTCTTTGAAGTTGAGTCCGCTGGTTTCCTCGAAGCGCAAGGCTCTTTCGAGCGGCGCGCTGATCGCTTGCAGAGATCGGGAGTTGGTCATTCGTTTTGCTCCAGAACCTGATCAACTTCCCTGTGTTCACGGTATGGTTCTTCAACCCTGCCCACAGGGAAGTAACTCAGTGTGTCTAACCATGGCACCCGGGCAGATAACCGGGTCACTTTGCGACCGATTATAGCACAGCGCCTGCGATTCCTCAATATTCTTTTCGGCTACGCCCCTCGACAAGCTCGGGACACTGCTCAGGACAGCGTTGCGGTTGTATTTTTTTCAGATTTCACCGCTGATTTACGCAGACCTTCGGCGCAGATCAACGCTGATCTTCTCTGATGTCTGATCAGCGTTGACCTTGCAGTTCATACTTCGGCACCGCTCAACTTGATATGCTGCCATTTCGGAATAAACTGAAGAAGCATGTATAATTGGTAAATGATCAATGGTCAATTCCTTTTTTCCCGGGTGTGGATCGATTTACCATTAATAGTTCACCAATGGTTTGTTTTCCAATTAGCAATTGAGGAGGCTTAGGTTTAACTGTGCTTAAGTTGTTTAGAAGATCGCAGGATGAGCAACAGGCTGACGAAAAAAGGCTTCACGACAGCCTGGAGAAGACCCGCGGTGGCCTGTTAGGTCGGCTCGGGACGATTTTTCAAGCCAATGAGATTAGTGAGGAAACCTGGGAGGAACTGGAAGAGACTCTGATCATGGGTGATGTGGGCATCGAGACCACCATGGAATTGGTCGACCGGGTCCGCGAGCAAGTAGAGCGGCAGAATATCAAACGCCCCGACCAGATGCAGGAAGTGGTCAAGCAGGAAATGCTGGCGGTGCTTGGCCAGGCGGAACCAATGGAGATCGACGAGCCACGTCTTCTAACGGTTGTATTGGTGGTCGGTGTCAATGGCTCCGGAAAGACCACAAGTATCGCCAAACTTGCCAAGCTGTATTCGGACCATGGACGGACTGTCTTGTTGGCGGCAGCGGATACATTTCGAGCTGCGGCTGTGCAACAGCTTCAGATTTGGGGAGACAGGGCGGAGGTTGATGTGATTGCTCAGGGCCAGGGTGCCGACCCTGGTGCCGTGGTCTACGACGCCATTCGCGCTGCCCAGGAAAGCCGCCAGGCGGATCTGTTGATCATTGACACTGCGGGCCGCATGCATACCAAGTACAACCTGATGCAAGAGCTGGAGAAGGTCCGAAATGTCGCCTCCCGACAGGTGCACAAAGCGCCTCACGAGGTGTTCCTTGTGTTGGATGCGACTACCGGACAGAATGCCTTGAGCCAGGCTCGACACTTCAAGGAAACCGTGGAGGTCAGCGGTGTAATCCTGACCAAGCTGGACGGCACGGCCAAGGGGGGTATGGTGTTTGCCATTGCCCGCGAATTGGGGGTGCCGGTGCGCTTCGTCGGTACCGGTGAGACGATGGAGGATATGGCACCTTTCGACGCGCTGGTTTTCGTCGATTCGCTGTTCGAGTAGAAGTCGCGATCATAAGGGGTCGGTTGGCGGCCCCGGGTTGGACAATAATCACGGTTTTCAAGTAGCAACAGGGAACCGAAAAGCCCGAGGACCTTGACTCTCGACAAAGAGAAAAGCAAGAGGAGAAAGCATCATGATGGAAGATACCCGAAAAGAATTGCTGGAGTTGAACGAACGCATTACTCAGATCCGGAGGCGGCTTTGACCTGCCCAAGCAAGTTGAGAAGCTAGAGCAACTGGAGGAAAGGGCCGCAGATCCATCGATTTGGGATGATCCCATCGAGGCCCAGGCAATGATGCGTGAGCTGTCGGGTCTCAAGGATATGGTGGCCACCTGGGATGGCCTGGCGCAGCGAGTGCAGGATGCTCTGGAACTGTTGGAATTGGCCGCGCTGGAAAAGGACCAGGAGACAGCCGATGCCGTGGCTGAGGACGCGGCCGCCATCGCAGAAGAACTGGGACAGGTAGAATTCCAGCTTGTACTCAGTGGGCCTCACGATCGAGCTGGCGCAATTCTGGCGATTCACGCAGGGGCGGGTGGGACAGAAGCCCAGGACTGGGCGGACATGCTGCTGCGCATGTATCTCCGGTGGGCCGAACGTCGCAAGTTCCGCTCGGAGATAACCGATCGCACCGATGGCGAAGAAGCCGGCATCAAGAGTGTTACTGTTGAGATCGATGGCGAGTGGGCTTATGGCTACCTGAGTTCCGAACGCGGCGTACACCGATTGGTCCGCATCAGCCCCTTCGATTCCTCGTCTCGGCGCCATACTTCCTTCGCTATGGTCGAGGTACTTCCTCTACTGGATGATGATATCGAGATCGACATCAAGCCGGAAGAAGTTCGCCTGGATGTCTTCCGCGCGGGCAGTGCCGGCGGTCAGCACATGCAGAAAAACTCCACCGCCGTGAGGCTCACCCATCTGCCGACCGGCGTTGTGGTTCAATGTCAGAATGAACGCAGCCAGACCCAAAACCGCCTTGCGGCGATGCGGGTGCTGCGCGGCAAACTGTATGACATGGAGCTGCAAAAGCTGGAGGAACAACGCTCCCGGCTCAAGGGCAAACATGTAGAAATGGGTTGGGGCAATCAGATCCGGTCGTATGTGCTGCAGCCCTATCAGATGGTCAAGGACCTGCGCACCAACCACGAGGTGGGTAATCCCCAGGCCGTGCTCGATGGGGACCTGGATGGATTCATGAAAGCCTGGTTGAAGGACCGCGTGGGGGAGAACGGGTCGGATAGCGGGTAGGGGAGTGGGGAAACAAGTAGACAGGGAAACAAGTAGACAGGGAAACAAGTAGACAAGGAAACAAGTAGACAGGGAAACAAGTAGACAGGGAAACAGGGAGACAAGGGAGCAAGGGAGCAAGTAGACAAGGAAACAAGTAGACAGGGAAACAAGT